>JABMPO010000053.1 GCA_013203015.1 Fidelibacterota bacterium | reverse complement strand
TCGGGGCATAAACCGGGCGTATTTTTCAAGTACCGCTGCTTTTACAACTGGCAGTATATTGTCATATTCGAGATATTTGGAACTGAGGTTAACGAAATTTTCGATACTGCGAGGGGTAGTAAGAGGTGAATCACCCATTACAGCGAGAACATGACCTTTCGCTTTGGTTTCATTATAGGCTAACATCATATTTTCACCAAATGAATCGCCCTGCTCGATAACTTTAAACCGAGTCGTTGAAAAATTCGCCTGCCCCAGGGCATCCTCTAATTCTGACTGAGGACCAATAATTATTATTTTTCCGACCGAAGGTGATTTAATCAGCGTGTTCAGTAAATACAAAATAATGGGAAATTTGCCGTATTCACCATTGATTGTTCCCGGCATGGGTCTAATGGTTTTATAACTTCTGGAAGGTAAATAATGTTCATGATAACGGTACATATCAGTGAAAAATGTAGTGATATCATGCCAGCGGATGTTTTTACGACCACCGGCCAGTACGATTGTGGAAATAGGTTTTATTGATTCAGATTCGATCATTGCAGGTATTCAAAATAGATGCAGCAGATAGATTTCGACTGAGACAAGCAATTTGGAAATTGTATTTCATGATACCCAGATTGCGCCCAGCGGTGATTAATCCTTCAATAAATTTCTGAATAATAATTAAAAATTACAATGATCCTATTGCCTAAATCTCAATCAACTGGTAAGCCGTGTTTTTTTAACCGGCGATCGAGTGATTTTGCTGTTGGCAGGATGGTTTTCAGTGTATCCCAGAAGGCTGGGCTATGATTGTGATGTACCGTGTGAACTAATTCATGCAGTATCACGTAATCCCGCAAGTCCGCTGGCAAGTAATACAATTTGATATTTAAGCTGATATTGCTTTTAATTGAGCAACTTCCCCAACGGGTTCTCTGGTTACGGATCGTGATCCGGTTGACGGTAAATCCGTATTTTTTTGTCAGCAGTAGAATACGATTGGTCAAGACTAATTTTGCAGTGGCGACCGGAATCGGGGGGAGGTTGACAAAGCGTTGTTCCTGCTGAGAGACCGCCAACTGTTTTTTCCGGATCCAGTCATATTTTCCGCGGACTGTTTTTTCGGCACTGCGAAATGAAATACCCGTTGGTACCGCCACCCGTACACGTTGTTGGGTTCTAACGGAAATACTGATATTTTTAGCTCGTTTACTGTGTTCAAAAAGGATCGGGCCAATCGTGTGCACGTTGATTATCTTGGATGATCTGTTCGGGTGTAAAGCGTTTCTTGCCCATCTTTTTCGATCCTTTCTTTTATTGAAAGCTCGAACTTAGATACTGAGGTTAATTGATGGGGGCAAGGTCACTTTTCAAAATTATTCCGGCCGGTACCTAATTTTGTACGAATACAAAACGGAACGCTGTACGAACTAAACCGGAATCGGTGTACGAACTGCTCCGAAATTGCCACTATTGATAGGAGCAAATTTCTCACACCTGACCAGATATCCAAACTCCGCCGCACCGCCGAAGATCTGGCGATTATCGGCGAAAAACGGCGATTGCTCATTGCTCCAAGAGATTGGATGATAATTGACCTGGCCCTTTCCACTGGGCTTCGTGTGAGCGAAATATCTAATCTCAAAGAGTGTGATCTATTTGTTAGTAATAATGAATTTGAGCTAATTGTTACTCGAGGAAAAGGCGGGAAAAGACGTACAGTTTATTTTGATCCGGATCTCAAATCTCATCTGAAAAAATATATCATCTGGAAACATGAAACAGGGAAATATGGAGATCCTTTGATATTCTCAAAACAAGCTCCAAATATGTGTATCGAATCATTTGAGCGTGTGTTTAATAAATTGCGCGATAAGGCTGGACTGCCTTCTCACTTCAGCTTTCATTCAATGCGACATTCGTATGCAACAATACTGTATGCGAAAACGCGTGACTTGAGATTAGTACAAAAACAATTAGGACACAGCTCCCCGGTAATCACTGCTTTATATGCTGATATCGTTGAAGCTCAATACAACAAGGTATTCGAAAAACCATTATATAGTTGATTCACGTCAACTGCCATTAGGATTATAAATTTCGGATACAATCTGATACTAAAGATCATTAAACAAAATTCCGTAAACAAAAATTCTGAACGTTCCTAAATTAAACACCACCTCGTTTATCTTTGTAATGGATGTGATGCTATTCTTCAAGTAGATTTATCTGACCTTTATCCTCATCTGTCAAATATCGCTCTCGATAATTTTCGGTATTGTATGCGGCAAAATCTTTTAGTAGCAATCTCTTCCAGTTAATAGAATACAAGCGGTATGGTAGTTTTTGAACTTCAACTGGATCTAATCTCAGCATAGTCTCACGCCCCCTTGACTCCCCTGGGAAATAGTTAATAAACCTCATCTGGAATCTTTTTTGCAGTTGGTTTTTAATTTCTTCGGCAAAGCTATCGGCTCCTTTGCTGAAACTAAGAGCAACTCTTAGTGGCCCTTCATTTGTTATTCGATCTGTCGGGCTAATCCTACTACGTATATCTGCATAACCTCGAAGGAAGGAAATGAATAGACTATCGGTTGTACTTGCAATTTCATCTGGGAGAGAGGGGACTACTTTCGTGCGGTTTATTGCACATTGGGTAATAAAATCATGTACAATAACTTTTAATTGGGAATCCTGATCGAAATTGATATCAATCCTGTATCGATAATCACTTGTTTGTGAATGCTTGATTTCATCATTTGTCCTGAATCGTTTGAACATCTTGCCAATTCGGTCAACTATTCCAAGAACATCGCGCTGAAGAACTTTTTTTTGATCAAGCTGAACATCACTGATTCCTTGAATGTTTATAACTCCTTCTTGATCAGTGCCTTTATTATATGCACCTTTTTCGTATCTTAGTGATATATGACCTTCTTCATCTACAAATCCACCACCACTTATCAGTCCCAATAGATAAAGACTGTCAGTATTTAAGTTTTCCTGTAGGCTCCCCTGGGCAATAACTATAGACTCATTCAGTTCCTTAAGCTCATTCTTAAGTTCCTCATTTAGTCCCGCATTATGTCTTGAATGTTTTTTGTAGAGTTCCAAATAGTTAGCAAGAACATCAAGATTTTCCTCTAATCTGATTGTGTATTCAGCATCCCAGGTTGTTTCATAGAATCTCAGAATAGTATTAATAGGATCATCTGTTGCATTACCGGCCACAAGCAGATTTGATTCAATATTCGAATTAATTCCCGATTGAGTAAAGTTGGATGACCCTACAATCGCCTTAACTTCATCCCCGGTGCGGAATAGATATAGTTTAGAATGAAAAGTACGGAAATCATTTTTCTCATCCACCTCTGATCGAAAAACAACCCTGCATTCGACATCACCGGCTATTGTAAGGAATTCCTCAAGTATCATTGGGTCTGTGATGTATTTCTCAATATCAAATAGCACCCTTAGTTTGTGACCATTTTTAAGAAAAGATACTACCTCATCTTGGATAATCTGAAATCCAGAATAAGTAGCATAAGCAACAACAAGGTATGCTTCATCAGCCCAACCAAATAGCTCCAGGAGACTGTTTTTTAATGTTGCATTATCTGTTGTGAGGAACTGTGAAACCATCGCCCCCCCCCTTATAGTTATTTCTTAAAGATTAGTATAAACTCATGAATCTTGTTTATTCTGAATACAGATGGATAGCCTAGTGGTCTAAGGTTATTGTACTCATGTTTTCTGTTCCAAATAATAATATCATCCAACTCATAACCTATTCTTTCGAGGCGAGTAATTGTATCTATATGGAAGGGAAAAAACTTGTCTCTCTTCCTTATATCCATAAGAATAACACAAAAATAACCACCAGGTATCTGAGTTTCATAAACAAGCTTGTAAATCTCGAGTAGTGAATCTAAGAATCTCTCATAATCATCTATAATCCCAAGATCACCCTCGATATTACCATAGTGACGGATGTCTTTTCCATCAGCTGTTCTCTTCTGGTTAAGAATATTCCAGTACGGAGGTGATGTAATCACTAAATTGACTGACTCAGGCTTGACATGTGTCATTAAATTCTTGGCGTTTTCTTGGTATAAAATGGCTTCAACTTTTTGATTATTACTAAAAAGTTCAAATTGATCTAATCTCTGGTTATAAATTTTTACAAATTCTTTAGATAGTTCGAATCCTATTGATGGCCTTGATAATTCACTGGCGGCAATAAGCGTCGAACCGCTACCACAAAATGGATCAAGGATTAGATTACCCGGGAGTGAAAATGATTCGATCAATCTTTTGCACATCATCGTTGGAAACATAGCGGGGTGTTTGAGCTTTCGTTCTTCATTGCTCTTCTTAATATCATCCCAAACAGATACAGAATTCCTAAGCCAGCTTTTACCGTCAAGATCGTTTGCTTTTTTTCCCAAAATATCCTCTTTCATATCAAATTTTTAACGTGCTTGCTCTGAAAAAAACATCTCAACGAGCGTAATAACTCGTTAATTTTCTCGAAAAGAATGTTGAATTTAAAGAAATTCTCCCCATGCTGCACTTATGTTATATCAGTTAGATTAATTGGCTATTGAACCAGATAGCCTCATCCCCTCTCATTTTAATAAGGCAGCCTGCATTCCTATTTATGCGACAAAATGACAACTTGAGTAAATGATCAGGTCAGAATTACGAAGGGAACTATTTGTATAGGATCGATAGTGCTAAGAATGCAGAATGGATTTGTTAAAGTCACTTCTTTATGGACTACAAGATGGGAGATCACTGAATACCAGTTGATTTTCTTCACAAAATCGACTAAAAAAAGCCTTTTCC
>JABMPO010000363.1 GCA_013203015.1 Fidelibacterota bacterium | reverse complement strand
TCATTTAACAGGTCGGCGTAGCCATAGCCCCAGTTTCCGGTTTTTGAGATAATTTCATCAGACCCAAGAATGGGATAGGCTGAAATTACTACCAGCATTAATAAAATTATTTTGACTGAATATTTTGAATTCAAGGTCCTGGCCCAGAAGTTATTTAGCGCCCTATTTGATAGATAAAATTAGACGATGGTTTAGCAATATTCAACCCACATTAAAAGAAAATTACTTCGGTTGATATTTCATTTTATACGAATACAAGAGGGAACGGTGTACAGATACTGCCGGAATGCCGTCCGAATCAATTAGCCTGGCTCCACAATTCTACGATGATTTGAAGGGCGCTCCTCTTAAAGGATTATAGCACATGACTGTCGTACCTGTCCCGAAGCAAGCGGGGACGCCTCCCGTAATCAGGATACTTGGACCGGTAGTCATTGCCCTGAATCTTAATAAATGTAAATAAATCTTGCATACTTAGCTAAAGGAAGCGTGTGTTAGGTTGATTTTAATTTTTCTTTGAGCATGTAACTATTATTATAAACAGATTGAATTTCTTCCATTGTAAATCCTAAGATGATTAGAAGATGTAATTGAATTATGGCTTCTATTTTAATTGACAATTGCCATAACTCTAATCCATTCAGTGCAAAGTCTTCAAGTGACTGATCATAGTGCGTTAAATAATTACGTGTATTGACTATATTACTAATCAGTTTTCTTCTTTCCTTATTTGTCCCAATTATGTCTTTAAATGGTTCAATAATATTCTTTAAACGGTTTCGTAGGCTCATTTCATTTCCATATGCAAGACGACTAGTCAACCATTCTTTTCTGTGATCGGGGCAAGAATTCAATAATGTATTAACTAAAATTTTATACTCATCTTCAGGTATAATTTTTTCAGTTTCAGTGCGCCTATGATAGGATTCTAATGCTTGTACCAAAGCTATTATTTTTCCATCGACATGTCTTTGTGCGCCAATTTTAGTAGAAAAATATAAACTTAACGTGGGATTAATATGATCATATGCAATTAGCCAATTATTGACTTTATTTTCAAAATCATTTTGAATATGAATATATCTAAACAACATATCATGAACACTTATTTTGGGAATTTCTGATAAATATAAAATACTTGAATAGTAGACCTTAATTTGGATTGGGAAATATTTATCATCACCCATTTTTCTCTTTAAGGAATTTGAGTTTGCTGATACTTTTTCAATACTTACAGTTTTATCTATTGCAAATCCTAGAAGTGCCGTTATTTTATGAGAAACAGAAATAAAATCACCCAACCGTAATTTTATATCTGAAATGAGCTTAAAGTATACCTTCTGGCTAATGATTGCTTCTTTGTTGCTTGGAAACCCAGGAAGTTTCCACATAAAAGTAATTTGTAATATCATTCCATTATTTAGACTTATTGATATTTCTTGTGGTGGTTTATACTCAATTTTTGCTGATTTGTTTTCAATATCATGATCTACTTTTATCCCAGAAATACCTATCCAATCATCAATTCCCTCCACGGAGAATAAAAATGAGTTAAACAGTAATTCTTCATCTTTTTCAAAAGCGACACCAAATAATGCTTTATTAATACATATAATTGATTTCGATATACTACCAAAACTTATATTCCTTTTTGTATAAAAGCAGTCATCTAAAGTAACATAACCCGATTCTTCAACAAAACCATTTATTCGATCGATATCTTCATTGCCACCACTAAGAGCATCTTTCAAACCTTTTGGAGAATTATCGAACATATCCAATATTTCTAAAGATATATTGCCACCATCTGTTATTAATAGAATTCCCGGTATCTTTCTATCCGGTTTGCCAGGCAACCAGAAATAACCATTTCTTTTAATATTTTCATCAATTCTCATTATAAATCAACCTAACGCTGCTAATCAGTCGCGCGGCTTTTTTGCGTCGACTGAATTAGCCTTGTTATCTTTCACCTTTAAGTTGTTCTGGCAAAGACACCTTGCCGCTTTCGACGTAATCTCCGAGAATCCTCAGCCTTCGATAGTGTGCCATAAGGATTTTAACTGTGACTTCAGAATTATTTGTTCGTTGTTGAAGTTTCCGTAGGCTATTGAATCCAAGGTGTTTAGCAATTTCCTCGGACATTTCATTTAACGCCTTTACCTCAGCAGCGGAAAGTTCTGCAAACTCTCTCTCTTGATCCCTTCTCTGTCTTGCAATATCAAGCCGCGCCTTATCTATTCTTTTGAATGCTTCTACGGCCGCAATACCAGCGCCAAGTAAAATTCCGACAGACTTGGCAACCTGAAGAGCAACATCAGGATTAAGAAGAATGTCTATCCAACCCGGAGAAGCATATTGAATAGATGCAATCGTTGGCCGATGTGGAACTGGTATTTGGTGATGTAGAACTGTGTAGATATTTACGTAACTGTAACCGCCCCGCCATGGATATTCCTCAAGGGCGAAATCGATTCTTCTTGCATCCCTCGGATCGAGATTAGTATCAAAACAATAGATAAATGATTGGCTTTGTGAATACGCATGCGGAAATCTATAAAGATCTTCTAACGCCCATCGTTCATTCATCAATATTCTGTATATCTCAGCTTCCTTCATCAGTTTCTCCTATTTGAAGCTAACAGTGTCAATATGTGGGAAATTTTGACTCATATCATCCTTCCCGACTGGTTGGACATCAGTTGCGGCAAGATAGGCTGGAAAATATTTCCACGTATTATTATATTAAATGTAAAAGATGGAATAATAGTATTTCATTGTCCAGGTATTACCTATTTAATATCGTTATCATGGAATCACCGTCCTCACCGTACAACCCAGAACATATTTCGTATTCGTTTGATGGAAGTTAAGCAGTAGCAGTATTATTTTAAATAAAATTCGGCACTAGAACGATTTGATAAAAAAAGAGATAGAATATCAGAATCCTGAAAAGTGATTGGATTGTAAACAGCAGCTACCTTTCCTACAAATGATTATTTGATGATGACGAATTTTCCAGTCTCAAGCAGGTTATCATTCTCTAAACTGTAAAAATAAACACCACTGGCGGCTTCGCCGGCATTGTAACCTAAGTGATTGGTGCCGGTGGGGTAGGTGGCGATTACACTGGTACCAATCTGCTGGCCCAGTAAATTGAAAATCTTAAACGTTAATTCGGCTGCACGGTTCTGGGTGAACAGGATAGTCGTATTTGAATTAAATGGATTGGGGTAATTCCCGATGATGGTAAAACTAACCGGGACTGGTGGTTCGGAATCGGGGGTTAGCTCAAAGTATTCTAAAATTTTCGCTAGCAATAATTCCTGTTCGCCAGCGTTGTAAATCGTTTCAAATGGAAATCCCATTGTCAATACTGGGCCGGATAAATCGCCGCCGGGGATTTTACCACGGTAACCCACTGCCGCAACCTTATCATTGCCGTATTCCAGCAGAACCTCAGCCCCTGAC
>JABMPO010000362.1 GCA_013203015.1 Fidelibacterota bacterium | reverse complement strand
TGATTTTTCTTTAAGGGTTGCGCCAACTGCTCCAACTCCCCTTTGCTGATAAATCCTTTGATATAGGCGATTTCTTCGATGCAGGCAATTTTCAGCCCCTGCCGCTTTTCAATCGTGGCCACATACTGAGCGGCTTCCAGCAGACTATCATGGGTGCCCGTATCCAGCCAGGCATAGCCCCTTTCCATGGTGTGAACATGCAGACGCTGCTGTTTCAGGTATTCCTGATTGACGGCCGTGATTTCCAGCTCGCCCCGGGCTGATGGTTTTAATCCCTTGGTGAGCTCTATGATATCATTGGGGTAAAAATACAGGCCCACAACAGCGTAATTACTTTTCGGCCGATCAGGTTTTTCTGCGATGGAAAGAGCCTTCCCGTCCCCATCAAATTCAACCACGCCATAGCGCTGGGGGTCCACCACCGAATAACCAAATACCACCGCTTTATTACTGGCTTCCACCTTATTGACACTCCTCGCCAGCAAGCTGGAAAAACCAACGCCGTAAAATATATTGTCACCTAAAATTAGACAAACGTCGTCATCGCCAATGAATTCTTCCCCCAGCAGAAAGGCCTGGGCTATCCCATCAGGACTGGGCTGAACTTTATATGCTATCTGCAGGCCAAGATTCCGGCCATCGCCCAACATTTCTTCAAAACGGGCCGTATCCTGGGGGGTCGAAATGATCAGGATTTCCCTGATATTGGCCAGCATTAAAACCGACAGCGGATAATAGATCATTGGTTTATCATAAACCGGCAATAATTGTTTTACAACAGCATTGGTCGCTGGATATAACCGTGTTCCGCTACCGCCTGCTAAAATAATTCCCTTCATCTTTATAATACTCCCAACCGCTGCTGTTGATAGGTGTTGTTCTGAATATTTCTAACCCAGTCCGGATGATCCAGATACCATTCGATTGTAACCCTTAGCCCCTGTACAAAGGACATGCTTGGTTCCCAGTTGAGCTCCGACTTGATTTTTGAGGCGTCAATTGCGTAGCGTAAATCATGTCCCGGTCGATCGGTGACAAAGGTAATCAATTCGTCATAGGATTTACCGTTTGGCCGTGGTCGAAGTTGATCCAGGATGGCGCAGATCTGCTTAACTATTGCGATGTTCTGTTGTTCGTTATTGCCGCCGATATTATAGGTTTCACCGGGCTGACCTTTGGCAAGTACCACATTAATGGCATCGCAATGATCTTCCACGTACAACCAGTCGCGTACGTTTAGCCCCTGGCCATAAACCGGTAAGGGTTTTCCTGCCAGGGCTTTAATAATCATCAGTGGAATCAGTTTTTCCGGAAACTGGAAAGGGCCATAATTATTAGAACAATTAGTAATCAGGGTCGGCAGTCCAAATGACCGCTGCCAGGCTCGAACCAGATGATCGGAAGCTGCTTTAGAGGCCGAGTAGGGTGAACTGGGATCATAAGCTGTCGTTTCGGTAAAATAACCACTGTCGCCTAGCGATCCATAAACTTCATCGGTGGAAACATGTATGAATCTGAATCCGGATTTACCTTCAGATGATAACCCCCGGTAATACTGCAATGCTTCTTCCAACAGGACTGAAGTCCCTACAATATTGGTCTGGATAAATTCGGCGGGACCGTCAATAGAGCGATCAACATGGGACTCGGCGGCAAAATGCACAACTGCATTAGGCCTGAAATCCTCGATCAATTTATTGATCAGCCCCTGGTCGCAGATATCTCCCTGAACAAATCGATGCCGCAGATTATCCACCAGGGTTGCCAGGTTTTCCGGGTTGCCGGCATAGGTCAGTTTATCCAGATTTAAGATTTGGTTGGTGGTTTCGTTTAGCTGTTTTAAAACGAAATTGCTGCCAATGAATCCGGCACCACCAGTTACCAGTATTTTCATAATTTGTCCAAAGTTCTATATCCTTAAAATAGGGATATTAGTTTAAAACAGATCGCAAATGTAATACCAATTCTTTTTAGTCCGGTATTGTATTGATAGCTATCCGATTTGTTCACAATTTTGCTAAACATTCCGTTAGTGAATCGCGCCAGTACGGTATCGCGAGTCCCCAATCCGCTTTGATTTTAGCCGAATTCAGTACACTGTACTGAGGCCGCGCTGCCAGGGTCGGATAATCCTTGGTGGCAATCGGCTGCACCTGGCACTGCAGGTTCTTAATAACCATGATCGCCCGGGCAAAATCATACCAGGAACAGACGCCTTCATTGGTAAAATGGTAGGTCTGGTCTTTAATTTTCGCAACGTCTTTATTGATAATTGTCAGTATAACCCAGGCCAGATCGCGGGCATAAGTTGGACTGCCCATCTGGTCGCTGACCACCCTGATAGTGTCATTTTCAAGCCCCAGCCGCAGCATGGTTTTTACAAAATTATTGCCCCTTGTTGAATATAACCAGGCCGTACGAATTATAAGGTGGGACGGACTAATCTTTCGGATAACCTGCTCACCGGCCAGTTTGGATTTACCATATATCCCAATGGGGTCGGTTGCATCAGTTTCCCGGTAAGGAACGCGGGCGGAACCGCTAAAAACATAATCGGTTGAAATATGAATTAATTTAAGATCATTCTGCTTACATAACCTTCCCAGCACTGCCGGTCCATCCCGATTCACCGAATAAGCCGCATCAATATCTGCTTCAGCCTGATCAACAGCCGTATAAGCTGCACAATTGATTATTAAATCGATAGCATGTTCCTTGATCTTGCTAGCCACCGAACTAGCGTCAGTAATATCAATCTGCGGCAGATCATAGAAGAAGCCCGCCAAATCCGGGAATTTTACAATCGCATCACTGATTTCCGATCCCAATTGACCATTACTACCGATTATCAAAATATTTTGCATTCAAAAAATTAAGCTATAACTACTTAGAAATGGAAAATATCATTTACGAAATACTTCTAAACCAGATTACTTACAGAATGGATCTGTGCAAATAGTTGAAAAACCGTTCGACCACCTGTAAATAGCAGCCCACAGCTATGCTTGTGGGCTGCTATTATTTAACCAAAAAACTACCTGATTTTATGTAACTTATTTTCATACATTACTAATAGCAATTCAGTTTCCGGACGACCTTTCCATACCCTGACAAGATACCCCATAAAGAAAAATAGCACATAAACTAAGTCACTTTTCTCTATTACACTCACTATGAAAAGTATAATGAGGAATACTAAGAATAACCACCGGTTTCTGGGCCAGAGTTTGCTTTTTCTTTTTAATTTATTGTACGTATCAAGACCATTATTTATTTTTGGCATTTGTCTTTCCCCTTGTGTTGACTAATTAATTAGGAGAAGCATATCTACCAAATGCAAACCAAGTACTAGCAATCATTGCCCCTTTGCCAATATCTCCTGCATAATCTCCCGGGGTTGTTGCATCTGAATCATAAGCTTCATAGGTTGCTCCAATCAGATCAGCAATGAATATCCAAGCATCCAATTCAATCGGACCTTCAAAAAATTCTTTTTCCCAACTTGTTATATTCATCATCCAATAAGATCGACTATGAATCCCAACAGCAACACCAGAGAGAAGATTCTGCTTTTCTTTCTCTATAATATTACTTTCCGTTATAGATACAGCAAGTTCTTCTACTCCCACCATATCATCATTCATTATTAGATCGATCAATGCCACCAGGTTGTCAGCATAATCAATTGATACTATTTTTTCATGTACCATTTGATCCAACCCCGTGTCAATCGCATCCAATATGAATTCCTGCTCTTTTATCTCGGGCCATCCAAATAACTCGATATACTCCTGAATCAATTGATCATATGTTTTCGGACCGGGAGATACCTTTATCGATTCAAAGAAATCGGCAGTAGCAGAGCATATAATTCCTAATGTATCAACTCCTGGCAGTAATTCTATATTTACAAGAATATAATCAAGGCCCTTATTGTGCAACAGACCAATAGAGTCATATGGATTTATTAGTGTTTTAGTAACTACCATACCAGGATTGACCAATCTTCTACTATCTTTCCGTGGGTTATCCGTGCATGAGATCAATAGAATAAATACTAACAAAAAACTGATATTGTATTTCATTTTATACTCCTATATTACATTTTATTTAAATATGACCACTTTGGTCATCTAACTTATAATTCTACACTTTGATGAGGAATTAGTCAAGGAAAATCCATAAACCACCGTTTTTGATTGCATTCCTAATAGCAAAATGGCTCAGTTGTCTTTAGTAATGGTAAACTTGGTGATTACCAAAAGGTATGAGATGGGGATAATAAAACTCATTTTCCCCAATAATATCCTTTTACTCACAACTGTATAATATATTTGGAACAAATTATAAAAATGTCCCTCCAAAAGGAAGAACCCAATTTAGTGTGTTAAACGTTACCGCTAGATATACCCCAACTGCTCAATCTTAAGAAGAATGTCCTGGACCAACGTCTCAGGATCTACATCTTTGGTATCAACCACGATTTCGGCATTTGTAGGAGCTTCATATGGATCGCTGATACCGGTGAACTCTTTAATTAGCCCCTGGCGCGCTTTGGCATAAAGGCCTTTGGTGTCCCGGCGCTCGCATTCTTCCAGGGACGTATCCACGAATACTTCGATATAGCCCCCTAATGGCTCGATCAAATCCCGGTTATAACTGCGATCATCTTCATAGGGCGCGATAGGGGCACAAATGGCGATACCGCCATTTTTAGTGATTTCGCTGGCCACAAATCCAATTCGGCGGATATTCAGGGAACGGTGCTCCCGGGTGAATCCCAGTTCGCTCGATAAATTGGTTCGCACGATATCTCCATCCAGCAGAGTCACCGGCCTGCGACCATCTTCAAATAGCTTGACCATAAGTCCGTTGGCAATAGTAGATTTTCCGGAACCGGATAAACCCGTGAAAAAGATGGTAAGACCACGCTCGGTTTTGGGTGGCCGGGATTTCCGCAATTCCGTTACAACATCGGGGTAAGAAAACCAATCCGGGATATCAAGACCTTTGTCCAGACGCCGGCGTAGTTCGGTACCGGAGATACTCAGGGTACGACTTCCTTCGGGAACCTCATCGATGGCCCGGTATTCGGCCCGGTCCTCGACATAGACCATCATTTTAAAGGGCACCATTGTAATGCCTAGTTCAACCTGGTGTTCTCTCAAGATATCCTGGGCGTCATAGGGGCCATAAAAGGGCTTGCCATTATTGTCCATCCCAGGACCGGCGTGATCACGGCCAACGATTAAGTGAGTACAGCCATAATTCTTACGGATAATGGCATGCCAGAGGGCTTCCCTGGGACCCCCCATTCGCATGGCCAGGGGCAGCAGGCTCAGCAAGGCTGTTCCTTTGGGATATTTATCCATGACCTGCTCATAACAGCGAACCCGGGTATAATGATTCACATCG
>JABMPO010000361.1 GCA_013203015.1 Fidelibacterota bacterium | reverse complement strand
TTTCCCGATGGCATTACCAATTCCCACTCACTTTTCAACGATTCGCGATCCATGGGAATATTTTTTTCTTCACCAACAAATACCGGCTGGAGATTTGATTCATCGGTGGCAATCAACATGAGCATACGGTGCAATAATGGAACTATCAATCCGCGCATGGCCAGGTCATTCCAGCGCAGATCCAGCAGCGAAGTAAAATAAAATATTCGGCCGCTGCCCGACTTTATGTCCAGCAGCAACGGACGCCCGTTATTCAGATTCAAGACCGATTGGTGAGCCTTACTTGCAGAGACATCCACATATCCGTATACCTGGGGAAGCTCGTTGTCCAGATCGCGTAATTGCAGATCATCCAGCAAGGGATGCTGAGCGCTGACGGCAATTACTGAATAAAAGGCTTCACCTTCTAATAAATTAACCTTTCGCGGATGCGGAAGATTCAGCTCCTGCTCAACCTGCAGGTTGGTATTTTTTTCTGTACGATCACCGGCAAACCAGATGATTCCACCTCCTCTGGCCAGAAAGGTTTTTAGCTCCTCAATAACAATGGGCGACAAATAACCAGGGTTATAAAGACAGAGCACATCGATACCATCCAGAAATAATGCTTGCGGCAATGAATCGATCAATGTTTCCACAAATAAATTGTTATTGATATCACTAATCGAGCGTAATGCTGTCAGTGCCAGATGTATTTCCGATTGCCGAGCTCCTACTATTTTACAATTGATTTCCAGGGGAATACCCAAATTAAAATTCAATCGATTATCCAGACTGTAATCATCTTCAGGGATTGTTAATTCTCCGGCAATTAATCCTCCGGCATCGGCATAGGCCTGAAACAGAAAATCGCGGGTCTGGCCGCTGGTAAAGTCCGATATCACCTGCCCAACCCGTTCGTTGTTCAAATATAATTCTATCGGCACATTGGTAACGTTTGAGCGTCCCTGATTACTGACACTGGAATTGATTCTTAACAAGTGATTGGGAATTCGTACCTTGTTCAGAATATCAACATCAGTCAAAGCGATGTTATACTCAGCAGCAGGTACTTTAAGACAGTAAAAACGCCAACCATTCTGTAAAGTATCCAGACCGTTTCGCGCCAGAAAGACCGTACCCGGCGGATCCTGAAAATCACTGATAATAAAACATTCCAGATTGGGTTCATCAAAATTACCGGCTGTTAAAACTGAATCAATATTCTGCCAAAGATAATCCTGATCGTGGGATTGTCTGATTTCATTTACGGCTTTGCTGATTTCATTGGATTTTTCAATTCCACCGGAAAATAAAATCTGAAAGGGATTAGTTTGGTAAATATCGAAATTGGTGTTGGCTTCAAAAATTGAGATGATGCCAGGAACCAGTTTCCGGGCTGTCTCAAGATTTGAGTACTCCCCGGATTTTACGGCCATGCTGGCGGAATTATCCACAACGATAGCAACTCGCGATTCAATTTCACCGGCCATCCAGCCAACTGCAAAGCCTCTTTGAACTGGGCGAGCGAACATCAAAACCAACATTATTATTATCAAGACTCGCAGAATTACCAGTAACCATTGTTTCAGTTTCAGCTTGCGGATGGTCTCATGTTCCAGTTCCTTGATAAATCTTAAAGTACTGAATTCCACTTCTTTAGTGTTTCTCATGCTGAATAAATGAATCAGAATTGGAATTCCTGCAGCAAATAATCCCCATAGAATGCTGGGCGTTATAAACGTCATGCGATGAAGAATCCTATCGTTACCATTGAAAAACCGGCTGCTATCGGTATTATTAAATTATCGTTCAGTGGCAGCGGTAATAATTCAACCAGCATTCCACCTACCGCCCCCGCTGTTAACACTGCCAGTGGAATCTTGAGAAACAAGATTCCGAAAACAATGCAAACCGCTATCCCTGCCAGACTGCCCTCGATTGTTTTACCGAAGATCCGCAGTCTACCAAAAGTCTGCCCGGCGATGGCCGCTATCGGATCGCCCAACGTCATAATTAACATGGCAAAAATGGCAATCGGTGGCGGAAAAATAATGATTGCAGAGAGCAAGCCTAATATCGACCAGGTTGCACCGGTAAGGGGTCCATCCAATTCAGATATTTTTAGCAGAGGATTTAGCCAGCGATGAAAAATTCGCTGAATTAGCGCTCCGTTTTTTAATCTTATTCGTTCAATCATCAGACTGAAAATCAGGGCTACTATTAAGATTCCCATAAAAATATATCGATTGGGATACAGATAATATCCGGCTGGTATTACTGAACAAGAAATGTGAATTGCTTTACGAAGTAAGTCGTGCCGGGAATACAATTACTGATCACCAGTCAACTGGTTATAAATATCCTGCAAATCAAGTACACTGACCGTCAAATCAATAGCTGAAGCACGTTCAAGTACGGTCTCAGCAGGAATTGACTGCCCCAATATAGTGTATGGGATTAAATCTTCGTTTTGGTGGTATGAAATCTTACCTACCTTCAACTTCGCGCCTTGCAACCTGGTTCGCGCTTTAGACAGGCTAAGTCCAAACAGGTCAGGAACCTCGAAAAAATTTGGCGGTGTTCCCAGACTGACTGTGATCTGAACACCCAACCCTTTTTGCATATTATCGCCACCTTTAGGATATTGCCAGGCTACCGTCCCTTTAGGGTAACCGGGATTATATTCTATCAGTACTGTATCTATCTCCAAACCTACTTGCTGCAATTTTAGTTCAGCGCTGCGCTGTGAATGACCCAATAACATGGGAACGGATACCATTCTTTCAGGTTCTGCAATTGTAAGACGGATAGTTCGTCCCGATTTTACTTTGGCGTTTGGTAACGGGTATTGCTCCAGCACGGTTCCCGGTTCAATTTTATTTGAATAGCGACTATCGGTTACGGCACCATCAAAACCTTCCAATCTCAAGTGAGCAATACCCGTTACCAAACGCCAAAGTAAAATCGGGACGAACTATCCGTCTTACAATTGCAGAACCTGAAAGAA
>JABMPO010000360.1 GCA_013203015.1 Fidelibacterota bacterium | reverse complement strand
TAAAATAAAAGAGGCAATTAAAAAGACCTACGGTAAAAAAGGCGAAGAAATTGTACAAAAGAACTTCAAGGCCGTCGATGAGACAGTTAACAACCTACACCAGGTTAAATATCTGAATGCAGGGAAAGAGGCTGGCAACGGCGCTGGGGTTGTTTCTGATAAGGCGCCCGAATTTATTAAACAGGTCACGGCTAAGATTATGTCCGGCCTGGGCGATGAATTGCCGGTCAGCGCTTTTACGGCTGATGGAACATGGCCAACGGCCACAACCCAGTGGGAAAAACGCAATATAGCCTCGGAGGTTCCAGTCTGGGAGCCGGACATCTGCATTCAATGTAATAAATGCGCTCTGGTTTGCCCCCACGGCGTAATTCGTATGAAGGTCTATGATAATGCCCTGTTGGAAGGTGCACCGGAAACATTTAAATCCACCAAGCCCCGCGGTCGTGATTGGGAACCCAGCGAGGTTTATACCCTGCAGGTGGCTGCCGAAGATTGTACAGGTTGTGCTCTGTGCATAGAAGCTTGTCCGGCCAAAGATAAAACCGACACCAAGCGCAAGGCAATCAATATGGTCGAACAACTGCCACTTCGCGAAACAGAGCGGGCAAACTGGGACTTTTTCCTTAGTCTGCCGGAAGTTGACCGGGGTCGGGTAAAACAGAATACGGTAAAAGGCTCACAGATGTTGCAGCCCTTGTTTGAATTTTCCGGAGCTTGTGCGGCCTGTGGTGAGACACCCTATGTAAAATTAGTATCACAATTATTTGGCGACCGGATGATTGTTGCCAACGCAACCGGTTGTTCGTCAATTTATGGCGGTAATCTGCCAACCACCCCCTGGGCTAAAAACAATGCAGGCCGGGGACCAACCTGGTCCAACTCATTATTTGAAGATAACGCTGAATTCGGGTTGGGTTTCCGGTTGACAATCGATCGCCAGAACCAATTTGCCAAAGAACTGGTGGACAGGCTCCGTGGTGATATCGGCGAGGATCTGGCGGAAGCCATTTTAACGGCCGATCAAGATGAAGAAGTCGCTATTTTCGAGCAGCGCGACCGGGTAGCGGAAATGATTGAAAAACTAACCCAATTGAATTCTTCGGAAGCTCGACAACTAGTGACAGTTGCCGACAATCTGGTCAAAAAGAGTGTCTGGATCATGGGTGGCGATGGCTGGGCTTACGACATTGGTTACGGTGGCCTTGATCATGTGCTGGCCACAGGCCGGAATGTGAATATTTTGGTGTTGGATACGGAGGTCTATTCTAATACTGGTGGACAAGCCTCTAAAGCTACTCCCCTGGGCTCGGTTGCAAAATTTGCAGCTGCAGGTAAGCCCTCCAATAAAAAGGACCTGGGTATGATGGCCATGAATTATGGCAATGTATATGTTGCTCAGATTGCTATGGGTGCCAGCGATGCCCAGACCGTCAGAGCCTTCATAGAAGCGGAATCATATAATGGTCCATCACTCATAATTGCTTACAGCCACTGTATTGCCCACGGTATTAATATGGTACTTGGAATGAACCAGCAGAAACTGGCAGTGGATAGTGGTCATTGGATGCTGTATCGTTATGATCCGCGCCTGGCCGACGAAGGTAGCAATCCGCTTAAACTGGATTCGAAAAAGCCAACAATAGACTTGAAAAACTATATTTATAATGAAACCCGCTATAAAATGCTTACTAAGAGTATGCCAGAACGGGCGGAAAAACTGCTGGGGGAAGCGCAGAAGGCAGCAGTAAAACGCTATGAAACCTATTATCAACTGGCGAATACACCTGTGAAAGCCGGAGATTAAAGGAGCTTGAGATGAATTTGGACACATCTTACTTAGGATTTAATCTGATAAACCCGGTAATTCCATCAGCTTCCCCACTATCAAGGGATATTGATACCGTTAAAAAACTGGAAGATGCCGGCGCTTCAGCAATAGTCATGTATTCACTTTTCGAAGAACAGATCCGTCATGAGGCTGAGGAAATCGACCATTTTATGGTTCAGGGCACAGATAGTTTTGCCGAGTCACAGTCATTTTTTCCCGGTGGGCATGATTTTATCCGTGGGCCAGAAGCCTATCTCAAACAGATCCACGTCTTGAAGGAAGCCGTTGACATTCCGATAATCGCCAGCCTCAACGGCAATACTCAGGGAGGTTGGATTGATTATGCGCTTAAGATGCAGGAAGCTGGTGCCGATGCGCTGGAATTGAACATTTACAACCCTCCGTCAAAAGTAGATGAAATTGGCGTTCAGATTGAAGATAATATTGTAAATATTCTGAAACAGGTTAAAACTCAGGTCAGTATACCGGTCTCCATGAAACTGGGGTACTATTTCACGGCTTTGCCGGCACTTGCCAAACGATTAGAAGAAGCAGGAGTTGACGGCCTGGCGCTGTTCAATAGATTTTATCAGCCGGATATCGATCTGGAAAAATTGGAAGTGATACCAAACGTACATTTGAGCACTCCCGACAATCTGCGCATGCCCCTGCGTTGGATAGCAGTCCTGTCCACAATGTTAAAAGTGGATCTGGGCGCCACCACGGGTGTTCATTCAGGACAGGATGTAATCAAACTGATAATGGCCGGCGCTGATGTGGCTTTTGCCTGTTCGGCCCTGCTGAAGTTCGGCCCGGATCACGTAAAAACCATTTTGCATGAAATGGAAACCTGGATGGATGAACACGAATATGAAAGCGTAGAACAAATGAAGGGCAGCATGAGCATGAAAAATGTATCCGAACCGGAAGCATTCATGCGGTCGAATTATATGAAAGTACTGAACAAGTATAAATAGACCATAATACATAGATATCCCTCTATTGAATATGAGCCCCGGCCGATAAAACTGGGGCTTTTTATTTCTGGCATGGTGACGGAATCGAAACGACTGTCCTTTTCGTAGCGACAACACATGTTTTAACTGTGGAAATCAGAAGATAGAAAAACCCTGACCGACTCGTTGATTTACATATAGTTTTGAAATATGATTCCTCTTTCCCACCACCTCTTTGCTCTCAGGGCTCTTAGAACGCAACCTAGATGGTTGCGCAACTCCCTGCTCTTTACTCCAAGCTCTTCACTCAGCGCTATATGCTGAAACCGGTTGACCCGCGCCTCGGACTCCCGTTATTTTCACCCGCTATGACAGGTATTTCATTAAAGGATAGACTCGGGGTTGGGCCAACGGGCATTCTGATGACGCTGCTAGTCTGGTCCGGGTTTTACTATGGTGGACGAGCACTGGACTTGCCGCCCATGTCAGTCTATCCCATACTGCGCCTGCTTTTATTAATAATGTTTCTGGCCGATGCCATCTATCTTGTTGGCGGTGGTATTTACGCTCTGAGAACCCAGGGTTGGGGTGAAAAGCTGATTACCAGCGGACCTTTTTTATTTGTTCGCCATCCCTTATACAGCGCATTGATTTACTCAGCCACCGGATCCCTGGCATTATGGCAATATTCCTGGAGTGTACTGGTGGCCGTCATTCCGCTGTCATTTCTCTGGAGTTGGCTGGTCTCTTTTGAGGAACAAAAAATGATTGAAAAATTCGGCCGTGAATATGAAGACTACTGTCTGACAACCGGCCAGTTTTTTCCGTCGTTAAAACATTTAGATGACAAAATCTCCAGATTTTAGCCTACCAACAAGCAGCAACAGGCTGGGAACTGATTAAGAAACCGGCGGTAAGAGATTAAAATTCTTAGATAGCTATGAAAATAGCAGAACCCCATATTTATTTTTTAATGATAGGATATTAAATGAAAGATAATAGCGCGAATAACGCATTTGATTATATTAAATCGGCCGGTGGAATCGATGAATACCGTCTGAAATCCAATGGCTTTACCGTTTTGCTGATGGAAGACCATTCTGCCCCAGTGGCCACCTTCATGGTAACCTATCATGTCGGTTCACGTAATGAAGCCGTGGGCTATACCGGCGCGACTCATATTCTGGAACACATGATGTTTAAAGGTTCTAAAGAATATAATCGAGAAAAAGGCACCCGGGTGGCCGAAGTTTTACAAAATCTGGGCGCCCAAATGAATGCCACTACCTGGATGGATCGCACTAATTATTTTGAATTGCTGCCCAGCGAACATCTGGAGGTGGGAATTAAGGTTGAGGCGGATCGTATGAGGAATGCGTTCATTCGAGATGAAGACCGCCAAGCCGAAATGACCGTGGTGCGTAACGAATTCGAAAACGGAGAAAACGAACCGTTCACTGCCCTCGATAAAAACATCTGGGCTACGGCTTACCAGGCTCATCCCTACCACCACCCCACCATTGGTTGGCGGGATGATATCGAAAATGTTTCAACCGAAAGGCTAAAGGAATTTTATAATACCTATTATTGGCCCAACAACGCCACGGCAACCGTCATCGGCGACTTTGATACAGAAAAAGCCCTGGAAATGATCAAAAAACATTTTGGTCAGTATCCTCGGTCACCCCACGAAATCCCCGGGATGTACACCAGCGAACCAAAACAGGAAGGTCCCCGGCGGCTGGAAATTAATCGCGCCGGACAAACTGGAATTGTAGGTATTGCCCATAAAATTCCCGATGGACGCAACCCTGATATTTATCCAATTCAGATACTGTCCAATATACTGGGTGGCGGAAAATCCAGCCGATTGTATCGCAAGTTGGTGGACGCGGGATTGGCAACCAATTTATTTATGTGGGATTTTGCTTTTCACGATAACGGTCTATTTGCCACTTATGTTTTTTTGACACCCGGTACCGATCATTCTGAGATTGAAAAAATTGTTTTGACTGAATACGCCCAGATTGTAGAAAATGGTGTAACTGACAGCGAAATTAAAAAAGCTCAGGCCCAACTTCGGGCTGATGTGGCTTTCAGTCGCGATGGGTCATTTTCAATTGCCAGCAGCATTAATGAAGCTATTGCCATTGGTGACTGGACATTATATACTAGTCAGCTTGAGCACTATAATCAGGTGACTGCTGCCGATGTTCGGCGAGTAGCACGGGAGTACCTCGTGAAAGGCCAGAGTACAACCGGTTGGTTTGTGCCCGAACCGAATGGACCGATTGGTGCGATTAATCCCAGCGCTATCCACCAACCCCAACCCTGGCAGCCGTCGGAGAAAATATCAGTGCTAACAATAGAATCAAACCAGGCTGGCGGATCAGTGAGCGACGGTGCGACATTGGCCAGCCAGATCGTTGAAAAGGAAATAATCAACGGTTTGCGATTATTCACCATGAACAATGGCGTTCGCGATGTGGTGACAATTAACGGTAGCTTTTTAGGCGGCGATGTTTACAGCCCTAAAACCAATCCGTTTGTGGCCGACCTGACTGCAGCAATGCTTGATCAGGGGACAGTCGGCAAAACTAAATACGCTATCAGCGATGCATTAGAATCGGTTGGGGCCAGCATCAATTTCAGCAGCGGTAATTATCGAGTACGATTTTCCGCTCGTTGTTTATCTATGGATATTTCATTGGTCATCAGTCTGCTGGCCGAACAATTGCGTGAACCGGCATTCAATGAGGACGACTTGGATAATTTAAAAAAGCGAATAATTGGTGAATTGGAACGAGCCCGCGAGAACCCCCAGCAGCGGGCTCAAACTGCTTTTTTGCAAGGATTGTATCCAGAAGGACACCCAAATTATCATTATGATATTGATCGTGAAATAGCTTTTATTGAGCAGCTATCAGTTGCTGACTTAGCGGAGTTTCACAATCATGCATATGGGTTGGGATCGTTTAAATTTGTGGCCGTTGGCGACATTAAAAACCACCAGCTTGCCGACGCACTGAAAAAAGGGTTTGGGGATTGGCGAACCTCTGAACTGGAATCACTACCGGAATTCATTACTGCAAACGCAAAAAAAATGACCGCCCGAAAAATCAATATCCCCGATAAAACCAGCGTGGATACATTTATCGGGCAGGCAATCGGAATCGATCGCAATCACCAGGATTACTATCCACTAATGATGGGTTTATACATTCTCGGCGGAAATTTTTCAGCCCGACTCATGAGTACAGTGCGCGATCAACAAGGGTTGACTTATGGTATTAGTGCTGGCGTTGCCGGCGTGGAAAACAATAATGACGGCTATTGGTTTACCTGGGGAACATTTGCCCCGAATCTTCTGGAAGCCGGCCGCCAGGCTACGTTGGAGCAATTGGAATTACTGATCAAATCAGGCGTGAGCGAACTTGAATTGAAAAACAAGCAAACAACGATAACCGGCGCTTTTAAAGTCGGGCTGGCCACTACACGCGGAATTGCCGGCCAGGTATTAATCAACGCTGAGCGGGGACGAAAATTGGATTATCTTGATCGCTTTCCAAAAATTATCAATGGAATAGCACTAACACAGGTTAACCAAACTATATCTAAATATCTGAACCTTGACCAGTTATTATTTGTTGCCGCAGGATCATTTGAGGATGATAACCAGACCAAGAAGAAACCATGAGCCGCAAGTTAAAGGCCGCCCAGAAATGGACGTGATCCTGATAGCGGCCATAACAGCCGATGGAATGATCGCCCGTCATTCGCTGGAGCCGGTACGCTGGTCGCAAGACCTAAAGCTATTCAAAAAGCAAACAACGGGCTACCCGGTGATCATGGGGTCAAATACGTTTAAGACTCTTGTTGTCGACCTAAAAGGTCGACAAGCCATTGTTGTTCACCGAAAGGACGATCCCCAGGAAATTTTAACAGGCATTGATTCGAAACGTTGTTTCATTATCGGTGGCAGTAAAATTTTCAGCCGTTTCGCGCCCTACTTAACACAGTTGTATTTAACATACCACCCCTTGATTTTTGAGTCGGGGCTAAAATTCTTTGGTGTTCTGAATAATAATATTTTGCTGAACCTGGAAAAAAAAATACCGATCCCGGGATCAAAAAACATTTACCAATTTCAATATAGGATCACAAAACAGTGATTATGATCACAGCTACCAATAGTTAACATTCTTATTTTCGGCTTCACATTTTCCCTGTTTTACAGCAACTTGATTCAATTGATTTTATTCAGCGCCCCGTTGCCCGGCTGGGCGCTTCTTTTTTTACTAATCGACGCAGACTTTATTTTTTATACCGCCATACCAGACAACAGGGTCTTTTTATCTTGCAAGGTAAAAAACTGCTTGATAACTTCTATTGCGGAATAGAGACAATCTATAGCGCACAATAGAGATATTGGTTAAAAAATAATGATTTTAACAAATTATGATAAATAATAATGGCTCCAATCAAGATCGTGCCCTCTATACAATCGGAGTGGCATCGCAGTTGACAAATACTACTGTCTATACCTTGCGGATGTACGAAGAAAAGGGTTTGATCCTACCGCATAAAACTGCTACCGGCCGTCGAATGTATTCCGATACCGATATCCGGCGCCTGAAATGCATACGCCACCACCTCGACGAGGAGGGTTTAAATATTGCCGGGATTAAATCGCTGCTGGCCCTGGTTCCCTGCTGGATCATCAAGCCTTGTGAAGTCGAAGACCGTCAAAATTGTGACGCCTACAACTCAACACTCATACCTTGCTGGGCAGCATCAAAAAAAGGTCCGAAATGCCGTGATGAAGATTGCCGGGCCTGCAATGTTTATCAGCTATCTGATGAATGTAGCGACGTTAAATCATTTTACAAAAATTTACTGGCCGATTTCAAGCAGTAATAACAAACAATACTTAAGAAGAGAATAATTACGATGAAAAAATTGGTAATCCTGGGAGCGGGCACAGCCGGGACAATAATGTTGAACAAGCTAACACCGGCCTTGGACCAAGACGAATGGCAGATAACAATCGTAGATCAACACGAAACCCATTATTATCAACCGGGTTTTTTATTCATTCCTTTTGGAATTTACGGGCCTCAGGATGTGATCAAATCCAAGCGAGATTTTTTCCCATCGGGAGCCGCTGTGGTATTTTCGGAAATTGCTAAAATCGAACCCGAAAACAGTCGCGTATTGTTAAAGGATGGCAAAGTACTAGCGTATGATTATCTGATAATTGCCACCGGTTCAAAGATAGCGCCCTCAGAAATCGAAGGCCTGGAAGGACCGGGTTGGCATAAAAACATTTTTGATTTCTATACCATTGAAGGAGCATCCGCACTAGCCCGATTTTTCAAATACTGGGAGGGCGGAAAACTGGTGTTGAACATTACTGAAATGCCAATTAAATGCCCGGTAGCACCGCTTGAATTTGTATTTCTGGCGGACTGGTGGTTTACCGAACAAGGCATTCGCGATAAGGTTGATATCCATTTTGTCACCCCTTTACCAGGAGCTTTTACCAAACCAAAAGCATCGAAAGTCTTCGGTGATTTTCTGGGAAAGAAAAATATACACTTGACTTCCGAGTTCAATATCGCCCGCGTTGATTCGGAAAACAACAAAATCGTATCTTGGGAAGAACAGGAAATCGACTATGATGTTCTGATCACAATCCCAACCAACATGGGGGACGCAGTTATTGAACGCTCCGGTTTGGGGGATGAACTGAATTTTATTCCTACCGATAAGCAGACGCTCCAGTCCAAGGCTCATAAAAACATTTTTGTGATTGGGGACGCCACCGACCTGCCCAGTTCCAAAGCCGGTTCGGTTGCTCACTTTGAAGCCGATATTCTGTTCGAAAACTTTCTAAGCGTCATAGAAGGACGGTCAATGCGAGCCGCATTTGATGGTCATGCCAATTGTTACATCGAATCCGGGTTTGGCAAGGGAATCCTGATTGATTTCAATTATGATACGGAACCGCTGCCGGGCAAGTTTCCCCTACCCGGCATAGGACCTTTTTCGCTGCTGGAAGAGACTAGAATGAATCATTATGGTAAAATGATGTTTCGCTGGATGTACTGGAATCTTTTACTGAAAGGTGCCGAACTGCCAATTGAATCACAGAT
>JABMPO010000359.1 GCA_013203015.1 Fidelibacterota bacterium | reverse complement strand
TTTATATAATGTTCTCGAACCCGCGCAGCACTTACCTGTTCTGCCAATACTCTGGTCTCATCAATATATCGATTGTTCTCAATTGCCAGGGCTGCTTGACTTCCTAACACCGTAAATACATCACTATCATCGTCCTTAAAACCCATTCCGTCTTTTCTATTACCCAGAACAATTAAGGCCAATAGTCCGGTTGAATATCTGACCGAAATCAGCAAGCTCCCGGAAATACTCTCAGAATGCTCTTGATTATCGACGAAATCCGCGTTTACGATGATTGGATTATTTTCAAGCGTTTTTAACAATTCGTTTGTTATTGTAAAGCTGGAAATCGGTGAACTACCAACATTGCAGACCAGGTTTGCCTGGTGTTTGTTGATTTCATAAATGGCACAGAATTTTAGAGGTATTGATTGAAATATCACATCTGTCAACTGTTGGTATAATTCATCATTATTACGAATATTAATTAATCTTTCGGAAAATTGTTTCAATATTGGACGATAGCCGTAGCGTTTTTCTGATAATTGTCTGATTCGTTCTGAAAACCCGGTGACAGTACCAATTATTACCATTAAAACCACCAATTGACCCAATAGAATCGACCTTAATCCATATTCGGGGATGAAAATCAAGCCAATAAACAAAATTAAAATTATTGCCAGCACCAACCAGATCGCTCTTTGGGCGGTCCAGCGGTAGCGTCGTAAGGATATATAAATATATAATACCAAGACACCTGCTAAAAAGATAAACAACAGCATATTACCAAGAAACTCCGGTTGCGATAAAAGCTTTGCCAATAAATCCGATGCCCGGTAAACTAACATCAGAAACGCATTATTTTCCCGGACAATAATTTGCTGGTTGGGAATCAGGTTATTATAAAATTTTTCTTTACCAGATGGAAAAACAACTTCCACCCGGTATTTTTCCTGGGATCTCACCCCTAAATGCACAACCCGCTCACCGATAGATAAATAACCGCTGCCACCGGTAATTTCCTGATAACTAACCAGGGTTGGCGCTCCCCCTACCTCCGGTTGTCGATATAACCTGATTTTAGTTCCAATTCCCTCCCGATTGCTTTTACCGCCAGCCACCCTTATTCTTATAAAACTGCTGACTGCCAGCGGATTCACATACAATGCTGAGGCTGTGTCTTTGTTTGAGACAAACAAATCCAGATCACCATCGTTATCAAAATCAGCTACCGCTGCTCCGGTGCTGTAGTGTCGCAAATAAGAATTACTTGATATACTCTGCTGATAAACAAGGCTGAAACCTTTCCCACGCTGGTTAAGAAATAATTGGTTTGGTCCGATGTTGGCAAAATAAATATCGCGCCATCCATCGTTGTTAAAATCAGCCATTAAACCGGAATAGGCCGGATATGGGTTTAGCAGACCAAAATCAGCTGTAATATCTGTAAATGCCCACCCATTATTAACCGGTAAATTATCGTTGCGGTATAATCGACTGGTGCGCTGGCGGTCAGTAACCAGAATGTCGAGATCGGCGTCATTATCAATATCACCAAACCACACACCATTGCTACGGAGGGGCTCCGTTAAATGGGATAGCGGCAGTTTGACCCGCTGAAATACAATTCCCTCGATATTGCGGTACAGAAGGTCCGGAGCAAACCAGTTGCAGACATATAAATCCGGGTAGCCATCACCATCCAAATCGCCAAAGGTTGCCCCCTGGCTGATCTGTTCAGCATCAACACCAAACTCCATTGCTCGGTCTACAAATCGCCCCGGCTCGGCCTGAACGTATAAGTGGTTTGGGCCATGCTCATCGGTGATAAACAAATCCAAATCACCATCCAAGTCTATATCTGCCCAGACTGCACAGTTGCCGCTAATTGGTAATTTAATCCCGGATAAATTAGTAATATTAATGAATTCTAGCTGCCGATTAGCTTCAAACAAATGCGTTGCAGCGCCCCAACCGGTGACAATTACGTCGCTATTGCCATCATCATTAAAATCCACTATCGAGGCACCCAGCTCAAGGTTTCTCTGGCCCAGAGAAGCCAGATTACCACCTAAACCAGTCTGGATAGTACGGTCTTCAAAGGGTGTGTCTCCTCCCCGGTTGATTAACAGGCGATTCAACTCCCGAAATCTGGTTACATAAATATCCGGCAGTTTATCACCATTAATATCGCGAAAAGCCACACCATAGGCATCATCAAGCTCGGGGATTAATTGATTCCCTGGTTCCCCATTAAACATGCCGTCGACCCAATAATTGGATTCATCGTCGTAGCCAAACCCGGTTGTTGTTAATAACAAAAAGATTCCCAGGATATAAAATATCATTTTGAAACAATTTACTTGAGATTGCCGATTCATTTTTCTGTTATTATTGTCTGCTAACCTACAGTAAATATACAAAAATTATCCGAGTTGATCGGTAAACAGGATTTAATCAAATCGGTTGCGTTTATAATTTTTACCAAGATATACTTGAACTTTACGTACGAGCTCATCCTCACGGTAGCCGGAAATGGTTTCAAGATGTGCAACCGATTCAAAATCATCCTCAAATTTTTTGGGGCGTGGAGTTTTCTCGTTGCTGATAATTAACAAGTCTCGTCCAGTCAAAATACTATCATCAAAATAATCAAAATGGTTTGGTCGATCCTGTATATTGAGGGCTGGGATTCTGATTGTGCCAAAACGATAGGCCAGTTGACTTTGTAGTTGATATTTATTGCCAACCGGTAGCGCATCGGGATTCTGCTGCCCTATTTCAGCAATCCGGTTGAGGACGTCAGGCCACCCATAGTAGCGATTTGTTGGATCATTTTTCCCTGTTAACGGCAGCATTTTGAAATGAGGCTGAACTATTACGATTATCATTAGTAAT
>JABMPO010000358.1 GCA_013203015.1 Fidelibacterota bacterium | reverse complement strand
GTGGTTGGCAGTGACTGTACCAGCTTTCTGCGCCAGTGAAAATCCAGTCCCAGGCTGAGAAAATGATTTAAGAAATCATAGCGCTGGGCAATGGCATTAAATAAGACCTGGTTCTGGTGTCGCTTCTCCTGGCCCAGATGAATGAATTCAGACAAGCCCGGCCAACCCCAGCAGTTTTAATTCGATCTCCAGTTCCTCCGGGGAAGTAAAATGGATAGTCGTAATACCCATCTTCCGGGCTTGATCCACATTGACCTGCATATCATCGATAAATAGACTTTCCTCCGGTGTCGCGCCAGCCCGTTCCATTGCCAGATTGAAGATTTCGGGCTCAGGTTTACGATAGCCTTCCAGGTAAGAATAAATCTTGCCATCGACTTGATTAAAAAAAGAATATTTGGGTGTCTGATAGCGAATATGATGGGCATTGGTATTGGACAAAAGCCAGACCTGATGATAGGGTTTAATTTTAGTGAGGATGGTGGATGTCGCCAGTTCATGGCCAATCAGATTATCCCAGGCAGTATAAAAATCAGTCAGTGGTAAGGCAATACCACCCATAGCTTCCTGCCAGAGCTTGAAGAATCGTGATTCATCCATGATGCCCCGCTCAAACTGATAATAGTCCTCCAGGGGAAATGAATTTTCGACAGTCTCCCGGTCCAGTCCACTACACTCAGCCAGGTGATTCACCGTTTTATCAGGCCGCAATTCAAGCAGAACGCCACCGAGATCAAAAAATACTGTCGTGATCTTGCTCATTATTTTCCGCAAATATAAATTTGTAATTCACTTTCGGGGTTAAGTGGGTTTCCTTTCCGATCCCCAAATTTTTCCAGGATTTTGATACCGGCCTCGTTCAGTAAACGATCCATGGTATCGGGGTAGTATATCCGCATGTCAAATTTATATTGTTCCGGTTGCGGGTTTAGGGGGCGGAAAAAATACCAGCGAACGGAATTAATCTCTGTTTCCGCATCATAATCATTGGATTCTTTGATGGTACAATAGCCTCCGTCCGGGTGGCTAAAACTGCACACCTCGTACAGGCGATCCTGGGAACGATTAAGAAACCAGGGGTTAGGCACAAACATTTCAATCAGGAATTTCCCATCATCTCGCAGATGGTTCTGCACTGACTTTAAACATAGCGCGGCATCTTCATCTCGGTAAAGATGTAGAAAAGAATTAAATCCAATGAATACGGATTTAAACTTGCGATCCAATTTGAACGACCGCATATCACCCTGGATAATATGAGCATTTTTGCTAAAGGGGGCCAACTTTTGCTCGGCCCGCGCAGCATACTGAGGACTAAGCTCGAGGCCGGTATAATCCAGCCCGCGTACGGCAATTGGCAAGCCCAGCCTCCCGGTTCCAGCCGCCAGCTCTAAAACCGGTCCGCCGCTATCAGTTGCCCAGTCTGCGATAAAATCCAGATCATTAGTCTTCCACCAGTGAATAGCATCATATAACTCAGCAACGGTATATATATCACGGGGTGCAGGCATCAAAATATTTTTATTTCAGGATCAGCAATTCTTTAGTGGATTGATTCAATATTTCGCAGCCATCCTGTTTAACTATCACGTCATCTTCGATACGAACGCCATTCCAATCCGGTAAATAAATTCCCGGTTCTACAGTGACGACATAATTTTCCAGCAAAGTATCCTCGCTGATCTGGCTGAGACGCGGCATGGTATGTACTTCCAATCCGATTCCATGACCGGTACCATGATTAAAATAATCGCCGTAACCTTTTTCTGTGATAACATTGCGGGTGGCTTCATCCGGAATCTTGCAATGTACGCCTGCTTTGATGGCTGCACAACCGGCCTGTTGGGCTTCTTTGACAATTGCGTAAATCTCGCGGTGCTTATCAGTCGCTTCGCCGATCAGAATCGTCCTGGTCATATCAGCACAATAACCGGCAAACAAGGCTCCCATATCAATAACAACGAAATCGCCGCTCTTAAATTGTCGATCCGAAGGCCGGGCGTGGGGCAAAGCGCTATTAGGTCCGCCGGCCACGATTGTTTCGAATCCTTCGCCGTCGCCGTATTCATAATATTTATTGCGAATTACGTTGGCTATTTGGCGTTCGGTGGCGCCAATTTTCAACAGAGGAATGATTTCACTGAAGGTCTGATCGGTGATCTTTACCGCCTCACGAATTAGCTCAATTTCAGACTCATCTTTGATCGCGGCGATTTCTTCCACCATCCGCGAAGTCGGCTCCCAATCAACTTCCGGGAAAAATTCGTCCATGTCGCCAAACTGGGTTACGTTTACAAAATCCGCTTCGAAAGCTAGGTTTAATCCGTCCGGAATTAATTTTTCATTCTGAATTGTTTTAAGGTGTGGATCGTTATTGATGATTCGTTCAAATCCTTTTATCTGTTGCCTGGATTGCTCCATATAACGACCATCCGAAATAAAATACTGTTTTTCCGGCAAGATCAGGAGAGTAGCTGCTGACCCGGTAAATCCGGACAAATAGCGAATATTGGTGAGGTTGGTAACCAGCATCCCATCCAGATCCTGCTCAGCCAAAACTGATTTCAATTTTGATTGTCGATTAATAAAATGAACTTTGCTCACAGTTCAGCTCCTGCTAATTATCGGTTGCAGCCTGGATTAATTGATTGATAGTGTCACGCTCGGTGAGAATCCGATCCGGGTCGCTGCCCTTTTCTTCCAGTACCGCTAAGACTTCCAATGCCTGGTGATATAATCCCTGGTCTTTTAAAACTGCAACCAGTGTAAAAGTAGCGAGCCGGGGATTGACACTGCCAGCTCCAGTGGACGTTGGCTGGGGCGGGGCTGGTCCCGACTCCGGTTTAACCGGCGGGGGCGGCTGGGGAACCGTGCCACCCAGTCGCTTTAAAAACACCTTGGCTTGATTATTATCCGGGTCCAGCGTCAGCAGATGTTCCCATCCTCGGCGTAACAGGTGTGGTGGGCGATTTAATCTTTCCTGTACGGTAACCAACAAATGGGCGGCCTGAAGGTATTTCTGGTCCAACAACAGCAAAACCTGTAATATCTTTTCGGCGCCTTCCAGATCATTTTCCCCTACAAAAACCTGAGCCAGTAAAAACAATCCTTCCACATGATTGGGATGATAGCTCAAGCCGATCTCGCAAACGGAGCGAGCCTGGGTAAAATTACCTTCTTCGATATAGACATCCACCAGCCGGGTAAACAAATCGCTGGAAAAATTTTCTGCGAATTGTTGTTCCAGACGGTTTTTTTCTTCCTGATTTATCATTGTTCTACAAACCTCGATTCACTGTTACAAAGGGATATTACCATGCTTCTTACGGGGGTTGCTGTCGACTTTATTCTCCAGCATCTGCAGGGACTGAACGATTTTCTGGCGTGTAAAACGCGGTTCTATCACATCATCGATATAACCCCATTCAGCTGCCACATAGGGATTGGCGAATTTGGTGCGATATTCATCAACCAACCGCTGCTCTTCGGCCACTTGGTCTTCAGCCTCGTTGATTTCCTTACGAAAAATAATTTCAACGGCACCTCGGGAACCCATTACCGCGATTTCCGCCGATGGCCAGGCCAGATTTACATCGCCACGAATGTGTTTTGAGCTCATGACATCGTACGCACCACCGTAGGCTTTCCTGGTGATAATAGTAATTTTGGGGACGGTAGCTTCGCAATAAGCATACAGCAATTTAGCGCCGTTTTTAATTATTCCACCCCACTCCTGATCGGTCCCGGGCAAAAATCCCGGTACATCCTCAAAAGTGATAATAGGAATGTTAAAAGCATCGCAAAAGCGCACAAAACGGGCGCCTTTTATCGATGAATCAATGTCCAGCGCTCCTGCTAAATGGGCGGGCTGATTGGCTACAATTCCAACCGAATAGCCACCGATTCGGGCAAACCCAACCACGATATTGCGAGCATAATTTTCATGGACTTCCAGGAATTCTCCTTGGTCCACAACGGCCTTGATCACCACCTGCATATCGTAGGCTTTGTTGGTATTGTCCGGTACGATGCTGTCAAGCTCAACGGCTTCCCGGTCGCTGGGATCGGAAGATTCCACAAATGGGGGATCTTCTCGATTATTGGATGGGAAATAGGACAACAGCTTGCGGGTAATTTCCAGCGAGTCAATTTCATTTTCACCGGCAAAATGAGCTACACCGGATTTAGTGGCGTGGGTCATGGCGCCGCCCAATTCTTCAAAAGTAACATTTTCATGAGTGACAGTTTTCACCACGCTGGGGCCGGTTACAAACATGTGGCTGGTGCCCTGGGTCATAATGGTAAAATCGGTAATAGCCGGGGAATAAACCGCACCGCCGGCACAGGGGCCCAGAATTACCGAAAGCTGCGGCACAACTCCGGAATACAGGGTGTTTCGCAGAAAGATATCAGCATAGGCTCCCAGACTGACAACACCTTCCTGAATACGAGCGCCGCCGGAATCATTTAATCCGATAACCGGTGCACCGACTTTCCCGGCATGATCCATAATTTTACAGATTTTTTCAGCATGGGCCTGGGAAAGCGCGCCGCCAAAAACAGTGAAATCCTGGCTGAAAATGAAAACCCGGCGACCATCTACCATTCCATAACCGGTAACCACGCCATCACCAAGATACTGTTTCTGGTCCAAGCCAAAATCGGTTGTATGATGCTTGACAAACATATCCGTTTCGACAAATGATCCTTTATCGATGAACAAGTCAATTCGTTCCCGTGCTGTCAGCTTACCTTTCTGATGTTGACGGTCAATTCTTTCCTGGCCACCACCCAAACGCGCTGCTGAACGGTACTTTTCAAGCTTTTTGATCAGGTCGGTCATAGGCGGTTTGCCTCAACCCAGGCTTCGATATAATCAATGGTTTCCTGGACAGGTGTGCCGGGACCATATAATTTTCCGATCCCCATTTCCGCCAGGCTTTGCATGTCTTTTGCCGGGATTATACCTCCGCCGGTCAGCAGAGCATCGTCAATTTCTTTTTCTTTCATAAGCTCCCAAACCCGGGGGAAGATTGTCATATGAGCCCCGGATAGAATTGATAATGCAACGACGTCGACATCTTCCTGGAGGGCAGCTGAGACAATCATTTCCGGTGTTTGCCGCAAGCCCAGATAGATAACTTCCATCCCGGCATCCCGGTAAGCGGCAGCCAAAACTTTGATTCCCCGGTCGTGGCCATCCAGCCCCGGTTTAGCCATTAATATTCTAATTTTTCGATCCATTAATTTTTACCTCGCTGCTGCCCTGTTTCCCGGATATTATTTCAATCTAAAATATTGATTAAATTAATCACAAATGGGTATGAATAAATACGGTGGAATTTACTGCTGTCAACCTGGATTTCCAGTATTTAGGCTAGCTGATGGAATACCAACAAATCACGTGCTTTTCAGAAGAAGTGCCACAGGATTGTTTCATTCAAATACATGAACTTTGATCTCCTTTTTTATCAACTGTGTCCAGGCGCCTTCAAATCGATTAGCGCGAACAATACTACAATTGTCCACATAGTGATAGCCGGCGTACTCGGTGTGTCTTATTCTGGGTTTACCCATAATGAGGTCGTGATAGGGCAACCCAATTTCTTCTAATTTTGCTAAGGTAATCGCTCGCAACTTTTCCCAGCGAGCGGTAAAAAAACAAATCCGGTGTCCTTCCCTATACCGTTTGGTTATCCATTCTACTGCCCCGGGATAGACTTCGGCATCCGCTGTTCGCTCAGCTGCTTCCTCATTCGGAATATCTTCCCACAAGGTACCGTCCAGATCAATCATAAACACTACTTTCTCTGACATCGTATTTTCCATAAATCCTATTTTAATTTACTATCCAAAACAAAAGTCACCGGTCCGTCATTGACCAGTTTCACCTGCATCATTGCGCCAAATTGGCCCGACTCCACTGGCAAGCTATAGTTGCGCAATCGGGCAATGAAATCTTCGTATAAACGTTCGCCATCGGCTGGTACTGCTGCGTGAATATATGAAGGCCGACGTCCCTTGCGCCAGTCGCCGCAAAGAGTAAACTGGCTCACCACCAGCGCTGCCCCGCCAACATCCCGAATGGACAAATTCATCTTGCCGTTTTCATCATTGAAAATTCGTAAACCAGCGATTTTACCTGCCAGGAATTCGCCATCAGTTCCGGAATCATCGTCAAATACCCCCAACAGGATCATCAGACCCGGTCCGATTTCACCGACGGTTTTATTATCAACGACAACTTTACTTTCGGAAACACGCTGGATAACGGCGATCATTTTCTTGTTCCTTTAACCACGAATAATACGAATTTAACGAATACATAACATACCGCAATGCAATCTTCATGAATAATGATCAGTAATTAGTGAGCAGTAACCAGAGCTAGGTTAAATATGTTCCTGGAAAATGAAATGAACTTCCTCGGCTCTGCTGTGATTTTGTACCATTATTGATAAAACAGGTAAACCGTTAAAACGGTTAAAAAATCAATGACTATTTTTTACCCACAACTAAAGTTGTGGGCTTTTTTAACAATGATTCTGCTTATCGGTGTAACCAGCCCACGGTTTTAACCGTGGGTTTTGAAATACTAATAATATTCAACCGTTTCAACGGTTTTATAAATTCAATGTTTTTAACCCACCCCGCCCCTATACATCAGGGCACCCCTCAAAGGAGGGGAATTTGTGAGTACATGGTTTTAATACCCTCTTGACCTGGTTGCCGAAAATGCATGTAGGCAGTGAGGGGAACCCACAAAGTGGGAAGGGGTGTATTAAGTAATGAATATTGAACAAGGATTAGCAATTTAAGAATTATAAACGGTGATGCACTTCCAAATTCAGCATTCGTTAATCGATGTTGGAAATTCTAAATCTGATACCACCCCGTCCCGATGAAACACCCCTCCGAGGAGGGGAATTACCAATAAAATACCTTATAATACTTCTGTGATCTTAGTGCGCTCAGTGACTTAGTGTTAAAACGCTCTACTCCACCCAGACGT
>JABMPO010000357.1 GCA_013203015.1 Fidelibacterota bacterium | reverse complement strand
TTGCCGCTGGCAACACACCAGTTGATATTTTACGCGATCAAATTGCCGAAACTCGGAATCTGACTGATAAACCATTCGGTGTCAATCTGATTACAATTGCCCCAATGTATCGGGATCATATGAAGCTGGTTGAAGAAACCAGACCGGACTTTGTTATTTTCGCCGGCAGCTTTCCCCGTGGCAAAGAAGTTGAGCGTGTGAAAAAAACCGGCGCCAAGGTAATGTGCTTTGCTTCTACCAAGTCGATTGCCGACCGCATGATCCGCTACGGCGCCGACGCTCTGATTCTGGAAGGGATGGAGGCTGGTGGCCATGTGGGACATGTTACCTTGACGATTCTACTGCAGCAGGTATTATTCGAAGTGGATCAGGTGCCTGTGTTTGTCGCTGGTGGTATCGGGTCAGGTAAAATGTGTGCCCACCTGCTGCTCATGGGTGCTGCCGGTATTCAGATGGGGACCCGCTTTGCGGTAGCGAAAGAGGCTAATACCCATAGCAAATTCAAGGAAAGATTTATCAAGGCCAATGCTCGTGACGCAATTGCAACTCCACAAATTGACAGCCGGTTACCGGTGGTTGCCGTTCGTGCCCTGCGAAATAAAGGTCATGATGACTTCAGTCGTTTACAGCTCGCTTTACTTAAAAAAATGGACAACGGCGAAATCAGCCGGATTGATGCTCAAATGAAGGTAGAAGAATTTTGGATGGGTGCTCTGCGGCGAGCAGTTGTAGATGGGGAAGTGGATTACGGCTCACTCATGGCCGGGCAGTCGGTGGGACTGGTCAATAAAGTCCAGACTGTCGACGAGATAATTCAAGAAATCATCGCTGATACCGAGGAGGAATTACAGCGAACAAAAAAAATGCTCTGTGGATAGTCAAGGGATTATTTGCCAGTTTTTCACTTTAAAATCACCGCTGTTTTCAACCCTGGTAATTAGTTCTGTTTTTAAGATGGTCAGTGGATCGTACTCGACAGTGAACAAAAGACGATCATGATCAAAACTGTGATCTAGTATTCCATTGGACTCATCCAGAGCCCGCCCGATATCGTCCGGACAGCCGCATCATAGAAAGCCGCCGCGGATTTTCATTCCATCAACATTGAAGATAGCTTTAGTCATTATTTAATAATTGTGAGTTGCCAGGCACCTTGCAGGTGCCTGGCATTTTATTCAATTTAACTTTTTACCAGCCGCATGGGTTTCAGCTTCATGCCGCAACTTTCACAAACACCGGGTTTGTCACTACGCAGATGAGAATGAGCCTCCATTGGGCAGCCATAAAAATCGGATTGGTCTGCTGTTGTTACCACAGCAGCAACCATTTTCATTCCACATTCCTTGCATTTTCCGGGTTCGGTGCTGTGAATATGTTTATGCGATTTCATTGGACAGGTGTAATAAATCAGACGTTCCTGAGCATGCATGCCTTTCATCTCACTCTCCATTTTCATTTTTCCGTGATCGGCCATAGCCATTGTTTCGGAAGAGCCAGACGTCATTTTTTGCTCAGGCTGTTTGTTCCCGCCGCAAGCAATTAGGCCAATTACAGCTAAAGCAATTATGATAATATTGATTCGTTTCATTTAATCTCCTCTTTACTGTTTTTTATTTTTAATAATTATTTATCTGATCAATGTGATCATCCTGATTGCATTAGAATTTCCTGATGATACCTTAATTAAATATGTCCCGCTGGCGACACTTTGTCCGAAATTATTTTGTGCATTCCATTCGAAATTGTGTTTACCCGCAGATTTGAGAGTCTGATTGGATATTATTAATTTACCTTGAAGATCGAAAACCTGAATTGCCACAGAGCCAGTTTCATTTAGCGAGTAGGTAATAGTTGCTGTCGGATTAAAAGGATTTGGAAAAGCGGTTTCAATTTCAACAGTCTGAGGTAATAACTGACCTGGTATTTGATCGACACCAACTGTACTACTATTCACCTTGAGTACATAATACTCGGCAACAGTTCTGGAATTGACAATTAATAAATTGGCATCAGTATCAATGTCATAATCAGTAATCGGTTGCCATATAAAATTATCATCCAGATATAAAAGTTGAATGGAATTCTCATCTAATCTTTGCTGATTGAGCATTGAATCAGCGTAATGGAACTGGAAATGCAAGTTGCGATCAAAATTCATCATTCCCGTTCCGCTACCC
>JABMPO010000356.1 GCA_013203015.1 Fidelibacterota bacterium | reverse complement strand
TCAGATATTGAAGAATTGATTTTCTCAATGTGGCCGGAATATGATCATCCCGGGATACTGGTGATTGTCAGCGGAAAGATAAATCCGGACAAACTACCGTTTAGCTTAGAATTTGCTGTCCCTGATGAGGCTGAGGAAGTGCAATCTGCTGGTGTACTTGATACTACCAGTAAAATGATACCAGTACAACTTGTATCACGTGCTGATGAAAAATGGGTTCAGGTTGACTTAACCAATCCCAAATTTCATTTTGAATTCTATTATGATCCGTTTTCAGATGATCATGATCGTAATGTTGCCTATAACCTGAAGTTTGGTCACGATATTCCCAGTTATATGTTAGCGCTGCAACAACCGTTTGCAGCCGAAGATTTCACCATGCAGGAAAATGACATGGAATCATTTCAGGATCAGCATGGAATGACATTTTTTCGCAAGTTGATGCCGGGTTTAAAGTCTGGGGAATCTAAACTCATACAATTCAGTTATGGTAATCACACCGGTGAAACCAGCATTGATCAATTACGGAAAATGATGGCTGGCAACACCCAGGGAGCTGGCACGCCAGGAATGCCGCCTGCGGCGCAATCAATTGAACGACATAAACTGCCATTGCTCGAACCATTAGTTTTGCTGTTTGTTGTTGCAGTTGTAGTTGGCATTATGTTTTATCGTTACAAAAAAAACGAAGTACCAGTCACACCAGTTGCTAGTACAAAAATTTCAGCGAAGGAGAATTTCTGTAGTCAATGCGGCACCGTAGTCAAGAAACAGGATAAATTCTGTGCCAATTGCGGAGAGAAGTTGAATGTATCAGGTTCTGCTTGAGCTTGGCCCACTAAAGATCTACGGTTATGGCTTAGCGCTGGTGACAGCGTTTTATGTTGACTATTTCATACTTCAGCGGGAGCTGAAGCGACTAAAGTATGATCCTGCGCTGGCAACTGAAATTGTGTTCTGGGCAGCAGTTGGCGGAATTCTGGGCGCTAAAATTTATTATTTGCTGGAGAATTTCAGTGCCGTTGTAGCGGACCCCGCAGGAATCATATTCTCCGGTTTCGGATTGGTTTTCTTTGGGGGGTTGATCGGTGGAACCCTTGGTGTTACAGTTGTATTATGGCGTAATAAACTGGACTGGTTGACATTTTCCGATATTGTGGCACCGTTGCTAATCCTCGGGTACGCCATCGGGCGCAGCGGTTGCTTTCTCAATGGCTGTTGTTACGGGATTGAAACGAATCTGCCCTGGGGATTGCATTTTCCTAATCTTCCCAATGGAATGCATGTTCACCCGACCCAACTCTACGAATTTTCAGCTGGGCTGGTGATATTTTTTATTCTCTGGAAAAAGCGTAAAACAATTAAACGAACCGGGGAACTCTTTTTTACCTATTTTATCCTGGCTGGAACCGAACGATTTTTAATTGAATTTATCCGTATTAACCCCAAATATCTCTTTGGGTTGACAGGTGCCCAATTATTCGGTTTGCTGTTAATCCTAACTGGGGCAATCTTCTTAAAATGGCCAATGGGAAAGGAATACGGAACCCATCAGGATTGATTTTATTTATTTAGGTATGCGTACCTGTTTTATCAGTCTGATTGTCTGCCTGTCATTCCTGCGGGCAGATCCTGGAATTTCCATTATTGGTGAAAGAAATATTGCCAATATTTTTGACCATGATTTTACTCCCCAATTAATTGCCGTCAGCAGCACTGATAAAATATATCTACTGGATAAACAATCCCGGCAACTGGCCGTTCTAAATGCTGCTAATGAAATTGAGTATACTGGCGGATTTGGCAGTGGGCGCGATAGCTTTTTCGACCCGGTTGATCTGGCGGTTAACAAACTGGAAGTTATTGTTTGTGATCGATCAGAACAGCGCTGGTTGCGTTATGACCTCCAATTAAATTATTTCTCTGAAACAGCGATCAAAGCCATTGATACACCCGAAATCTATCCGGAGATTCTGGTAGCCGATCCCTGGGGAGCCGTTCTAATATATTCACGATCAACGGATTTGGTCATGCGCTCGCCCAACAGTTTTTCCAGCCCCCAGCCATTTATTGATTTGAACAATCAAATTAATCCACTGTTATGTGTGCAGGATATGGCTGTTTCCGCTGATGGAGAATCAGCGCTACTTTTCGATTGCGCCCAGCAGATGCGAATTTTCAATCGCTTTGGTCGTTACAGCAGAACTTATCCGGTGGCGGTAGATGATCCAGTATTTATTGTCAGCATCGAGCAAAAATGGTTGATAATGAATAATGCAGGGGGAACTCAATTTTTTAATCAATCCAGTAACTATCCCCCTGGGCAACTCGAATTTAATGAATCTGGAAAATTGTTGCATGTTTGCGCCAACAAAGATCTTTTATTTCTGCTATTCCACGATAAAATCCTGATTGCTCGGGTCGAGCTTGACTAAACTGCGTTACTATTTTTTAATATGTATTGCTGGTGGGGTATTATTGGCCGGGCAATATCAAGCTGTCGCTGTTCGAGATTCAATCAGGGTTTCCCCAGTTGACAGTATTTTCTTCCTGCAGCACCATCCGGTAATCAATAATTCCCTTAATCTTTTTTATGATGGTCGCTGGATCGATGAATACAACATCGACTATATTAGTGGAAAAATAACGTTCTTCAAACCGGCGCGTGATACAATGTTCCTGATTGCCAGTTATTCATATCTTGACCAGGGCCTGCCGCTGATTGTAGGACCAGCCTATAACAAATTGCCGGTTCTACAGAATATTCTGGCAGTGGATGAAATATTTGAGCAGAAACCAGTAATGAATCCTACTCCAGCGCAGGATGAATTATATACATCCGGTAGCATATTCAGATCACTGAAATTATCCCCCTATGGTGGTACCGATTTTACCGGGGGGCTTAATCTTCAATTGCAGGGTAAGCTCGGAAATGATTTCCAGGTCAGCGGTGTTCTGTCCGATCAAAGTATGCCAATTCAACCGGAAGGTAATACCCAGACTCTGAATGAAATTGATCAGGTATATTTGCAGGTGACCCATCCTCACGGGCAGGTTACCGCCGGTGATATCAAATTTTCTATCAAACAGGGAAAGTTTTTACAGCTTGAACGCCAATTGATT
>JABMPO010000052.1 GCA_013203015.1 Fidelibacterota bacterium | reverse complement strand
GTTATCATTGGGGTAGCATTGGCGCCGCTCCCATATTTAAACGAGTAGCCCAGCGGATCATCAATCTGGACGATGACCTGCTACTGGCCTCCTCAGCCATATCAGTTCCTACTTCCCTAACCCCCCAGCTAACTGCCCCTCCGGTCACAATGACAACGGACCATCTGGTTTCGCTGTCAACAATGGCGCAGGTAAAAACAGCGGCCAATGAGGATCAGTGCACAATCCCGGATATTCGTGGGATGAGCCTGCGCAAAGCCTTGCAAACCATCCGTACGGCCGGCTTGATCCCAAAATTCCAGGGATCAGGTAAAGTCGCCTGGCAGAGCCCTGGACCCGGGCAACAGGTAGCCCTCAATTCAGCCTGCATAATAGGACTGAAATGAAACGCTATCTGCACAAATTGATGGTAGGACTGGTTTCGGGATTGGAAGCAATTCCCCAAATCCCAATATTTGGTCTCACTTCTGATTCCAATGCAATCGAGCAGGGATTTATCTTTATCGCCATACCAGGATCCCATAGTGATGGTCACGACTATATCGATCAGGCAATCGAAAAAGGCGCCGTTGCAATCGTTACTGACAGTCGCGACCTGCCTGAATTACCGGTATCACGCATTCGTGTAAATGACCCGCGCCGCGCGGAATCTATAATAGCGGCGGAATTCTTTGGTCACCCGTCAAAAGAATTAACGGTAATAGGTGTTACCGGTACCAATGGTAAAACAACAACTTCGTTTTTAATTGATTCGATTCTGAAAACCGCTGACATAAAATCCGCCTTATTAGGTACACTGGGGGTTTTCGCCGGCGATTATTCTCAGGGTAAATCACTGACCACCCTAAACGCCGGGAAGCTGCAAAAATTATTCGCCGATATCCTGGCAGACGGTTGCACTCACGCCGTCATGGAAGTGTCTTCCCATGCCATACATCAGCAAAGAGTGGCCGATGTGGAGTATAAATTTGCCGCTTTTACCAACCTGACCCGGGAACACCTGGATTATCATGGCAGCATGGATGACTACTACCAGGCCAAAGCACATTTATTCAAGACTCTGCCGATTACTGCCACTGCCATAATAAATATCGATGATGAATACGGCCAACAGTTAAAATCCGATTGCCGGGCACCGGCTGTAACAACGTCAATGACAATCAGCGCTGATGCCCATTATATCGACTGGAAAGCAGCTATCGACGGAACCAAGGGGCTCATTGAAATTGGCGAGCATCGGTTAATGATTCAGTCGCCCTTGATTGGTAGTTTCAATCTGGAAAATATTTTGACGGCGGTAACAACTGCCTGGGCCATGGGAATTGAGCCCGGAATAATCAGCCGCGGAATTAGAGAATGCCGGCAGATTCCCGGCCGCATGGAGCGCTTAATGACCCGCAATGGCGGAACGGTAGTCGTTGATTACGCCCATACTCCCGATGCCTATGGCAAAGTCCTGGAATCGATCAGTCGAATTATGGCTGAAGATGGCAAACTCTCGCTAGTCTTTGGCTGCGGCGGTGATCGCGATCGTAGCAAGCGCCCTGAAATGGCTGCAATTGCTGAAAAATATTGTCACCATTGTTTTATTACTCCTGATAACCCTCGTTTTGAAGAAATCGATCAGATTAACGGTGATATCCTGGCCGGTTTCAAAAATACCAATCATACGGTTTTTGACGACCGGGGTTCGGCACTGGAAACAGCGTTGGGCCAGCTAAGGGAAAAAGATGTTCTGGTTGTCCTGGGAAAAGGCCGGGAAGAATATCAGGATATTGAAGGTGAAAAAGTGTTTTATTCGGACCTAAAAATTATTGAGCAGTATACCAATGCGAATTGATCTGCCTGATCCCGAACAATTTGCTGAATTAGTGCAGATCGTCACTGGCGACGAAATAACGGTGCTCCCAACCGGTATTTCTACCGATAGCCGGGAATGTCAGTCGGGCGACCTGTACGTGGCAATTAAAGGCGAGCGAGTCGACGGCCATGATTTTCTCGAGCAGGTCAAATCTGCGGGAGCCAGCGCGGTGTTGGTAGAACGGGTAAATCCCGCAATTACCGGCCTTAAGCAGATACAGGTAAATAATCCGGTCAGAACATTAGGCTTAATAGCAAGTGACTGGCGCCGGCAATTCACTATTCCGGTGATCGGTATAACCGGCACCAACGGTAAAACCAGTACCAAAGAATTATTAGCGCACCTGCTCAGCGCGAAATACAAGATCCATGTCACGACGGGTAATTTCAATACGTCCATTGGCTTGCCACTAACCCTGCTGCAAATGACATCCGAACATGAAATCTCGGTTCTGGAATTTGGCGCCAATCAACCCGGTGATATTGTCCAGCTGACAAATATGGCAAAACCAACCCACGGGTTGATCACCAATATCGCCCCAGCCCACTTGGAAGGATTCGGCAGTATCGAAGAAATTGCCCGAACCAAAAGCGAATTATTCTGGGCACTTCCTCAGGGGACAGCCTTTGTCAATCTCGACGACAAGCGGGTTTCAAGGATCGACATTAGCGGTGATCAAATATCGTTTAGTTTTCATTCTCCGGCTGACTTCACAGCGCAATTTATTGGCAAAGCTGGAGTGAACAGCCTATTGATGACCATTAACGGACAGGAATTATCCTTACCGACCTGCAATCCGGTATTCGCAAAGAACCTCCTGGCGGCATCAGCAATTGCAATTACCCTGGAATTAGATTGGTCTGCGCTGCAAAAACAATTGCTCACATTTCAATCTCCGAAAGGAAGATGCGTTGTTATTGAATCGGGCGGATTGACAATTATTGATGATACTTACAACGCTAATCTGGTTTCCACCGCGGCGGCTATTGATTTTCTGGCAAATTTCCAAACTACCGGCCGTAAGATTCTGATTTTTGGCGATATGTTCGAGCTGGGACCCGATTCTCCAAAACTGCACCGCCAGGTCGGTGATAAAGCGAATGAAACCAGATTGGATGCAGTTTTTACCGTCGGCAATGACAGCAGATACACTTACGACACTATCGAAAACAACACTAAAAAACACTTCACTGACAAAACTCAACTGCTGGTGAATTTAAGTGAATATTTTCAAACCGGTGACACAATTTTATTAAAAGGTTCCCGGGGTATGGCAATGGAAACTCTGATCGATGAGTTGAGGGCTACCTGATGTTGTACCACCTGCTCTACCCATTGAAATCATACCTCTCCGGATTGAATATATTTCAATATATCACCTTCCGCGCAACGTCAGCCGCCATCCTGGCCTTGCTCTTAAGCTTTCTTATTGGTCCTTGGATTATCCGATTACTGGAACGTCACCAGATTGGTGAGGAAATCCGAACTGACGGTCCTCAATCTCATCTGAGAAAGCAGGGCACACCCACAATGGGGGGAGTTATCATTCTAATTGCAGTTCTTGTCCCCACCCTCCTTTTTGCCAGATTGGATAACACCTATATACTGATAATCCTGCTGGCCGTTTCCTGGATGGGGTTAATCGGCTTTATCGATGATTATCTTAAGACAATTCGCAAAACCAAAAGTGGCCTGGTCGCCAAATATAAATTAGCCGGACAAATAATCCTGGGGCTTGCAGTTAGCGCCTGGATATTTCTTGCACCGGAATTTCATGATATGCGTAGCGTTACCTCGATTCCATTTCTGAAAAATTACGAACTGGATTTCGGGTTGCTATATCCCCTGTTCATCATTCTCATCATAACCGGCTTCAGCAATGCTGTTAATCTGACTGACGGTCTTGATGGACTGGCGGCTGGTTTATCAGCAATCGCATTTATGGTATTTGCCGGAATTGCCTATCTATCAGGTCGTGTCGATTTCTCCGACTACCTGAATATCATCTATTTGCCAGGCGCTGGTGAACTAACGATTTTCGCGGCCGCAATGACTGGAGCTTCCCTGGGTTATCTGTGGTTCAATTCTGCTCCCGCACAGGTTTTTATGGGTGATACCGGTTCGTTAGCCACCGGTGCGGCTCTGGGTACTCTGGCAGTTCTCCTGAAAAAAGAAATTCTACTATTAATTATTGGCGGCGTTTTTGTGGTTGAGGTTGCCTCAGTCATGCTCCAGGTTGGTTATTTCAAATGGACCAAAAAACGAACCGGTGAAGGAAAACGTATTTTTAAAATGGCGCCAATTCACCATCATTTCGAACTATCCGGTTGGCCCGAAACCAAAATCGTTATTCGTTTCTGGATTATCGGCATATTGCTGGCATTATTCAGCTTCGGCACTTTTAAAATTCGTTAAATGCAGATCGATCAAAGATATAAAATAAACATTCGCGATCAGAATATCACTGTGATCGGCATGAGCCGCAGTGGGATGGCCGCGGCTTACCTGGCACAGCAGCTCGGTGCACGAGTATTTGTCAGTGACAATACTGATAATCCGGTCACCCGTTCCAACCTGCATAAACTGCAAGACAGCGGTATCAATGGTGAGATTGGCGGACACAGCGACCAAATTTTTGCCACCGATCTGTGGGTGCTTTCTCCGGGAATTGCTGAGGATTCGACTTTGGTGAAATCCGCCTTAGACCGCCATATCCCAATTGTCAGTGAGATTGAATTTGCCAGTTGGTTTACTGAAGCTCCCATCATTGCCGTGACCGGATCAAATGGAAAAACCACTACTGTCCACGCCCTGACCGAGATGTGCCAATCAGAGACAATTCACGGTGTTTTGGCAGGTAACATGGGTGTTCCCTTCGCGAAAAAAGTTCTGGCTGATATAATTAATCCAGACCCTGCCCGGGTCTTTATCCTGGAAATCTCCAGTTTCCAAATGGAATTCATTCTTCATTTTAAGCCCCGAATAGCGGTTTTTTTAAATATTTCGCCCGATCATTTGGATCGCTATCCATCCATGAGCGAATATATCACAGCCAAATTAAAAATGACTGCCAATCTTGATTTGGAAGATTATATAGTATTCAATCTTGACGATAAGATATTAGACGAAAAATTGAAATCTGATAAAGCCTGGTTGGTGCCATTCAGCATTAAACCTTATGCAGAAACAACTTATTTTATTAATAACAATAAAATTTACAATTTTGAGCACGCCACGCTCATTCCCTTGGATGCGGTCGCCTTGCCTGGCCCCCACAACTCTGCCAATCTTCTGGCAGCGGCCACGGCGGCCCATCTGATCGGGATACCTGACGAAACAATAGCCACGGTCATGCACACTTTCAGGGGTGTACCCCATCGTCTGGAAGAAGTGGCCGTGGTTAACGGTATCACCTATGTAAATGATTCCAAAGCGACCAATCTAGATGCTGTAAAAGTCGCACTACAGAGTTACCCTGGCCCAATCATTCTGATTCTCGGAGGAAAGGATAAAGGCGGTGATTTTGCCGAATTGATTCCATATTTCGCTGACAAAGTCAAACTGATTATCGCAATTGGCCAGGCCCGCCCAAAGATCTCTGCCGCTCTCAGGGATGCGGCGAGACCAATAGCTGTTGAGGGTCTCAGGGATGCGGTTAAGATCACGCGGGAAAGCGCCGAGTCTGGGGATGTTGTTCTTCTGTCCCCAGGCTGCGCTAGTTTTGATCAATTTCGCGATTTCGAGGATCGTGGCGATCAATTCCGTGAAATTGTAATGGAGCTGGTTAACGACTGATGAATGTTTTCAATCAAATCTGGAAAAATTATGATCGTTTTCTGATCACCTGCGTTTTGTTGCTGGCGATCATCGGGACCGTCATGCTTTACAGTGCCAGTTCCATCTGGGCTTATAATCAATACGACAAAGGCAGTTATTTTTTACAGAAGCAAGTGCTGCGTTTGGCCATTGGACTGTTGGTCATGTACGGATTTATGCGGTTTGATTATCGTAAGCTCAAAGATTGGGCTAATTACATAATGATCGGGGCAATTATTCTACTGGTATTCACCAAACTTGCCTATTTGTTGCAGGGCAATTCCAGCCCGGCCAGGTGGATCCACCTGGGTGTACTTACTCTACAGACCTCTGATATTGCACGACTGGCAATAATTATCTATTTGACCGCTTATGTGGTTAAGAAACGGCAACAATTGCACGATTTCTATTTCGGCTTTTTACCGGCGATTGTCATATTGGCTATCGTTCTGGGACTGATAATAATCCAACCGGACTTCAGTACTGCGGCGATAATTGGGTTAATCGGTTTTACCATTCTTTTCCTGGGCGGTGCCAAGCTGCCCCATATTACAATTACCATCACGTCCGCCATCACAATACTGGTACCGGTAATGTTGATGGAACCTTACCGTCGCGCCAGAATTCTTTCCTTTTTTAATCCATCTGCCGATACCGGCGGCGCCAGTTATCAGGCGACTCAAAGCCTGATCAGCCTTGGTAACGGCGGATTGTTCGGCTTGGGACTTGGTAACAGCATGGAAAAAAATCTTTTCCTGCCGACGCCACACACCGATTTTATTTTTTCCATCATCGGCGAGGAAACCGGCTTTGTGGGAGCAATCATTGTGCTCACTCTTTTCTTGTTTGTGTTTCAGCGAGGAATAAAAATAGCCAAGGATGCCAGCGATCCGTTTGGAATACTGCTGGCCCTGGGAATTGCTTTCAGTTTCATCCTGTATGCTTTTGTGAATACCGGTGTGGTTACAGCCCTGCTGCCAACTACCGGTCTACCAATGCCGTTAATTAGCTACGGTGGTTCAGGACTGGTACTCAATCTGGCAAGTATCGGGATTCTATTGAATATCAGCCAGAAAAACCGCCCTTCAAAACGTGCTCAAAGGTGGTTCGCGTGAGTAACCCGCGCGGAATCAAAGTATTAATTGCCGGCGGTGGTACCGGCGGACATTTGTTCCCAGCCCTGGCAATTGGTGAGACTATCATGTCCGAAATGCCAAATGCTACGGTACATTTTGTGGGATCGAAATTTGGGATTGAAGCCACTACCCTACCGCAACGAAAACTGCCACATTCGCTGTTGCCAATACGTGGATTCCAGCGCGGTTTGGATGGACGGAGTATCGGACGCAATCTGCTATTTCCCGGTCGATTGATTGTTGCCTACCTGAAAGCAAAATCAATAATCAAGCAATTAGATCCGGATATTGTTGTTGGAACTGGCGGTTATGCCAGTGGATTACCTTTGCTGGCGGCGGTTAAGTCTAAAATACCAACCTTGATTCAGGAGCAAAATTCTTATCCCGGTCTGGTAACTCGTAAAATGGCCAGTAAGGTTGATGCTGTTTGTCTGGCATTTCCGGAAGCCAAAAAGTATCTTGAATCAGATTCAATTTTTATAACCGGAAATCCGGTTCGCAAAGATATTGAAACCGGTTCGGCTGCTGATGGCGCACAATTTTTTAAGCTAGCAGAAAAGCGAACAACAATACTGGTTTTCGGTGGCAGCCAGGGATCGGCAGCGATTAATAAAGTTATCGCTATACTAATTCCTGCCTTGAATACCGCTGGCATCCAGTTGATCTGGCAAACTGGCCCCACCCAGTATAACCACTTTGATCATTTTAACAGTGCTACAATCCGGGTTGTCCCTTTCATCGATGAAATGCCAGCCGCCTACGCTTTATCGCAGATTGTAGTCTGCCGTGCAGGAGCTTTGACATTAGCGGAGCTGGCCCTGTGTGGAAAACCGGCGATTCTGATTCCGCTGCCATCGGCGGCTGCTAACCATCAAATGTGGAACGCCCAAACAATGGCTGATAAAGGCGCAGCAAAAGTCCTGTCTGAGAGCAACCTGACCGGCGAATCCTTGACCGCACTTTTGCTCAAACTAACCTCAGACAATCAGTTACTAAAAGAGATGTCCGGTCAAGCCGCGAAGCTGGCAAAACCGGATGCAACAGAAAAAATTGTCAACCTTATTTCCAAAATGGCTCAGGCTTGAATGTTTCGAAAAGTTAAAAATATCCATTTTGTCGGTATCGGTGGCATCGGAATGAGCGGTATTGCCGAACTGTTATTAAACCAGGGATTTGAAATCAGTGGATCAGACCTGAGCGATTCCGAGCTAATCGACCGGTTAAAAAATCTTGGAGCCGAGATTCAGACCGGTCATAAAGCGGAAAATGTGCAGAATTGTGACGTTCTGGTTTATTCAAGTGCTGTGCAGGAGGATAATCCGGAGTTGATTGCCGCCCGGGAACGGGGAATCCCGATTATCAAACGGGCCGAAATGTTGGGTGAACTGATAGCTGTAAAAGATTTGAGTATTGGTGTCAGTGGAACCCATGGAAAAACCTCCACAACTTCCATGATCGGCGCAGTTTTATCCACAGCTAAACTTGATCCCACCTTGGTGGTGGGTGGTCTGGTGAAAAATCTGGATACTAATTCGAAACTGGGATCGGGAAATCTGATTGTGGTGGAAGCTGATGAATTTGATCGTAGTTTTCTGGTTTTACGACCCACAATTGCCATTGTTACGAATATTGAATTGGAGCACACAGATTGTTATCAGGATTTGCCAGACCTGCAGGCGGCTTTTACTCAATTCTGCAATTCGGTGCCGTTTTACGGAATCGTGATTACCTGCCTGGATTCGCCAGGGCTTCAGGGGATTCTAGCAAATATAAAGCGGCCGGTCATAACCTATGGTCTTTCTAATCAGGCGGCTTTCCGGGCCGAAAATATCAGCTATAGCGGGAACCAGACCAGATTCACGGTTATCCATAAGCAAGAATCGCTGGGAGAAATAAATCTGAATTCACCCGGTGAACATAATGTTTTAAATGCCTTGGCAGCAGTGGCGCTGGGTATCGAAATGAATCTGCCTTTTTCAACAATAAAAACCGGTATTGAGTCCTATACCGGTGTCAGACGTCGTTTCGAAATTAAAGGGATTGCCCGCAATATCATGGTGGTCGATGACTATGCCCACCACCCCACCGAAGTGGCGGCCACCCTGCAAGCGGCGCGAAGTGGTTGGGATCGGCGTATCGTGGCGGTTTTTCAACCCCATTTATTTACCAGAACGAGAGACTTTCACCGCGAATTTGCCGCTGCATTTCTGGAAGCGGATGTTTTGATTGTCAGTGATGTATTTCCGGCTCGCGAACAGCCAATTCCCGGAATTACCGGAGAACTGGTGATGCAGTCCGCCCGGGATTTAGGTCACGAGCAAGTTTATTATTTCCCGGAATTGGATGATTTATTCCAAAATATCGGAGATATAATAACTGCCGGAGATATGGTGATTACAATCGGAGCCGGCAATATCTGGCGCTATAGTGACAAATTGTATCAAGCACTGGAGCTTGGAGAATAATCAAGTGAACCTGCTGTCCGATATTCAAAACCTGGTTGCCAATCCTGTATTGACTAATGAACCATTGGCCCGCCACACGACCTACGGTGTGGGCGGACCGGCGCAATTCTATGTCAATCCTGCTAACCGAAAAGATTTGCTGCAGGTACTGGAATTCTGTGGAAAAACAAATCAGCAATATTTCATTATTGGCCATGGAACAAACTTGTTAGTTAGCGATCAGGGTTATGCCGGACTGATTATTTCGCTGGCCAAATCTTTCAAATCATTGGAAATCAGTGCTGGGAAGATCATTGCTGAAACCGGTTTGAGCCTCAGGCGATTAGTTCGCGAAAGCTTACATAATAATCTAACCGGTTTGGAAAGTCTGGCAGGAGTACCCGGCACAGTTGGTGGTGCAATAAAAATGAATGCCGGAGCCTTTGGAACTGAGATTTCCAACTTCCTGGTTGAGGTTGAGGTAATCGACGAAACTGGCCTGATTAAATCGCTATCAGCAGCCGAAATTGATTTCAGCTACCGCCGGTCAAGCATAACAAACGGTCAAATAATAACCCGGGCCAGATTTGAACTCGCGTATGGTGATCCCGACCAGATAAAAGATCATTGCGACCTGGCAAATGATAAAAGGATAGCCAGTCAGCCAATTGATAAACGATCAGCCGGTAGTGTATTCAAAAACCCACGCTCGGATCTGGCAGCCGGTTATCTGATTGATCAATGCGGTCTGAAAGGGTCTAAATCCGGCGGTGCGGAGATTTCTACAAAACATGCCAATTTTATTGTCAACACCGGCAATGCCACTGCAAGTGATATTATTGCATTGATAAATCTGGCCTATCACAAAGTAAAAAAACAATTCGGAATCGAATTGGAACTTGAAATTAAGACCCTGGGCTTCGCTGAAAGGATTATTCCATGAAGAAGCGGTCAAGGGAAAATTTTATGACATATTTGTTGCCGTCGGCCCTGATTGCTGTTTTTGTATTGCTGTGCTGGGGTGGATTTGTATGGGCGGGAAAAACAGATTTATTCAAATTGAATAAAATAAATATTTATGGCAATCAGATTGTGCCCAAGCCTGAATTACTGGCAATCATTGGAGATATGCCGGATGACGCTCGCCTTTTAGATATTAATCTTACCAAGCTACAAACTAGAATTGAACAACATCCCTATATAGCCGGAGCACGTCTCAGCCGTCGATTTCCACACCGCTTGCATCTGGAAGTTATTGAACGCAAGCCGATTGCAATGGTAAATAATAAACAATTGGTTTTGTTGGATAAAGATGGGATTGTATTGCCAGTCCCACAGCAATATGAATTCCAGATTCCAACCTTATCCGGATTCAATCCTGATGTAGGTCTATATCCAATTGGTGCCCGCGTTTTATCCGTGCGGGTAAAAGAAACGGTTGAATTATTGATGAAAATTCGCCGATTCTATCCGGGTCTGTATGATGAATTATCGGAAATCACCCTGAACCAGGATGACGAATTCACACTTATTTTAACCAACAACCCCACTTTGATCAATTTGGGAAATTCAGCACTTATTAAAAGAATAATTACTTTAATGGCTTTCAATTCAGCCTTGCAGGGTAAAAAAACACTAACTGATTTCGCATACCTTGATTTGCGCTATGCGAAACAAATTATTGCACGGGAGTGGTCATGAGCCCTTTAAATCGCGGGCAAGATAAAAATGTACAGGTAGGAATCGATATTGGTTCCTCGCACGTCCGGTGCGCTATCGTAGAGTCAAACCCGGAAAACGGAACAGTTAAATTACTGGGTCTTGGTACAAAACCTCATAGTGGTATGCGCACAGGCAGCCTGATTCATATTGATAAAACCATCACAGCCCTTGATGAAGCGTTAAAAGAAGCTGAATTGATGGCCAATGTTAAGGTTGAACGGGCGGTTATGAGCATTTCAGGCGAGCATATCCGCGGAATTAATACCCAGGGAGCCATCGCTGTTCATAAAAGCAGTAGCCAGAATATTCCCGTTGAGCATGAAATCTCGGCTCAGGACGTGCAGCGGGTATTGGAATTATCCAAAGCGATTTCCCTGCCGATGGATCGTGATATTTTGCACGTTCTACCGCAGGAATATATAATCGATACAATGGGCAATATCAAGGATCCGGTTGGGATGTCGGGGCGCCGACTCGAAGCTCGTATTCATCTGGTTACAGTTGCCACTACGGCTGCAAAAAACATCACAAAATGCGCGGAAGAGCTCGGTATTGAAATTGACGCTCTGGTTTTTCAGGCATTGTCAGCTTCCCTGCCAGTACTTTCGCAGGATGAAAAGGAACTGGGAGTTGCTCTGGTTGATATTGGCGCAGGTACTATCGATTTAACGGTGTATCACGAAGGTGGAATACGTCATTCTGCTGTCATTGGTTTGGGAGCAAATAGTATTACCAACGATATTGCAATGATGCTGCAAATCAATGTTGAAGAAGCTGAAAAAATAAAAGTGAAATATGCTTCTGCTAAAGCTGGGATGGCATCTACCGAATTGGATTTTGAATTAGCTGCCAAAGAAGGTGAGATCGTTCGCAAAGTTTCCGAACATGAATTATCGCGCTATGTTGAAGCCCGAATGGTAGAAATATTCCAGATGATAGCCCGTGAAATCGCCCGGGCTGATATTCGTGAACGTCTCACCTTCGGTATTGTTTTAACCGGAGGAGGCGCACTGCTTAAAAATATTACTTCCTTGGCCAGCGAAGTTTTTCAGGAGCCGGTACGAGTTGGTTGCCCCAAAGGGATCAGTGGAGTAGTAGATGTTGCTTCCAGCCCCGTTTTCGCAAATGTTCTGGGCCTCACACAATGGACAACTCGTAAAGATGAATTTCATAGTGGTTACTTACCGGATAAGCCACTGACATTGGCAATTTCAAAAATAAAGAAATGGTTTAAAGAATTTTTTTAAGAATTATTGACAGAATGACTAAACTGAAGGAGTGCATCCATGTTATTTGAGTTTGATTATCTTGCCGAACAAAAAGCAAAACTAAAAGTAATCGGCGTTGGTGGCGCAGGAGGAAACGCTATCAATCGCATGATCCAGGCCGGGATGAGCGGTGTGGATTTTATTGCGGTAAATACCGATGCCCAGGATCTGGAAAACAATGCAGCGACCATAAAAATCCAGATTGGGAAAAGCCTTACCAAAGGCCTGGGCGCAGGAGCTAAAGCCGAGATCGGCCGTGAAGCAATTGAGATTGAAAAAGAGGCCGTAACTGCAATGCTGGAAGAAGTGGATATGGTATTTATCACAGCTGGCATGGGTGGCGGTACCGGTACCGGAGCTGCTCCGGTCATTGCCCAACTGGCCCGTGAGTTAGGAATTTTAACAGTCGGAATTGTGACTTTGCCATTCAATTTCGAAGGCCCCAAAAGAATGAACCGCGGTATAAACGGTCTGGTGGAATTGCGTAAAGCCTGCGATACAACGATTGCAATTCCCAACCAAAAATTGATGTCAGTGGTTGATAAATCAACGACCGTAATGGAAGCTTTCAAGACGGCTGATGCAACCCTGCATCAAGCTGTTAAGGGAATATCGGATTTGATCAATGTTCACGGCTTAATAAATCTTGATTTTGCCGATGTTGAGACGATCATGAAAAATATGGGCGAAGCAATTATGGGAACTGGTATTGCCAGCGGTGAAGAAAGAGCAGTATTGGCAGCACAGCAAGCCATATCCAGCCCCCTGTTGGACAGCGCCCAAATCAGCGGAGCTCAAGGCGTGCTGGTAAACATCACCGGCGGACCTGACCTTACATTGATTGAAGTTGATGAAGCCACTTCAATAATCTTTGAAGAAGCCGGACAGGATGCTAATATTATTTTTGGTGCAGTAATTGATCCGGCAATGGCCGAGGAAATCCGGGTAACTGTTATCGCCACCGGATTTTTACATCCGAACTACGTTGATGAAGGCAAGTCAGTCCGGGAAAATCAGGAGCAACGATTCAAAACGCCTGGTCCGGTCTATGCCGAGCAATTTAATGTACCCCTGATAAATCAGAAAAATGATATACCGGAAGCGGCAACGATAATTCCTGAAAACAAGCCAAAATTCGTGTTTGATGATGCGAATCCGACATTATTTGACAATGATCTGGAAATTCCGGCTTTTGTGCGACAACAGCACAAATAAAATATAGGCATGGATGCAATCGAGGGCAGTGATTTCTTGCTTGGCTGCCCTCGAATATTAAACTATAGCACAGCACTAATAGCTAAAAAAAATGCCTGGCGCTACCAGGCATTAATTATTACAAAATGAAATAAATACTAAATTTTCATTCCTTTGGCACGCAATTCAGTCACTACCCTACGAATACCTTTTTTATCAATCAGACGTAATCCCTGAGTGGAAACCGTTAAACTGATAAATCGTTTTTCGTCTGGCAACCAAAACCTTTTTTTCTTCAGGTTTATATTAAACCGACGGCGTGACTTGTTGTGAGCATGGCTGACATTATTACCATACATAGGCTTATTGCCCGTTACGTCACATACTCTGCTCATTTTTATCTCCGGATAATTATATTGTTCTTGACCAAAAAAGCCAGCAAATTTACGCTTCATATTTGAAAGCACAAACGAAAAGGTTGCCAATATCGGAAACAATTATTCGCAATGCCCAACAAACCGATCATAACATTATTACCAATAATAACATTGCCCTGGCATGGGAAACCGAACAATCAAAGCTGGACCAAAATATTGTGGCAGCCGGTGTTAAAACCGCATTTTCCGATAGCAGTAAAGGTTTTTACCTGATCGCCGAAATCAATGGAAATGTTGCGGGACAATTAATGGTCACACGTGAATGGTTCGATTGGTGTAACAAAACTATCTGGTGGATTCAATCGGTATATGTGCTGCCGGAATTTCGCAGCAATGGTGTATATTCGAGTTTATATGGACAGGTATTGCAATTAGCTCGAAATGATGGGACAATCAATGGGATCCGGCTTTACGTTGATGCTGATAATGAAAATGCCAAACGCATTTACCAAAAATCCGGGATGCGTAAATCACATTATTTACTATATGAATTTGATTTATAATTAATGCAGATCGGCAAACTGAAAATTGATACACCTGTTTTACTGGCGCCCATGTCAGGCATCAGCGATTATCCATTCCGGATGCTCTGCAAAAATTACGGCGCCGGGATAGTTTATTCGGAATTTGTATCGGCCCATGGAATTATCCGTGAAAATGCCAAAACCCTGAGTATGATCAGATTTAGCGAAGCTGAGCGTCCAATCGGGATCCAGATTTTTGGTGATTCACCGGAAGTAATGGCTGAAGCCGCGCGATTTATCAAACAAAAATTTCGTCCGGATATTATTGACATCAATTACGGCTGTCCCGTACCAAAAGTTACCAAACGCGGTGCGGGATCGGCGGCGTTACGTGATTTGAATCTGATGGATGAAATCAGTTCCGCAGTAGTCGAAGCAGTGCCCAAAATACCGGTCACAGTAAAAATGCGGGCCGGTTGGGAAAAATCCCGAATTATAATACCCGAAGCCGGGGTCCGTCTGGAGCAATGCGGAATAAAAGCGATTACCCTGCATCCACGAACTGTAAAACAAAGTTATGGTGGATCAGCCGATTGGGATCTAATTAGAGAATTAAAAATGGCGGTTGAAATTCCAGTGATCGGCAATGGCGACATCAAATCTGCTGCCGATATGCAAATTATGCTGGACCAGACTCAATGCGATGGCGTAATGATTGGGCGGGCGGCATTAGGAAACCCCTTCATATTCCGCGAATTAGAAGCGGTATTTGAAGGCCAACCCGCACCACCACCACCAACAGTACTTGAGCAGGCAAACCTGTGTCAGAAACATTTGCAAATGCAAATCGAATACCGCGGTGAGACTGTAGGATCGAATATGATGCGCAAGCATTTCGGCTGGTATCTGAAAAATTTCCCGGGTGCGGCAACCTATCGTAACCGATTAGTGATGGCTGAAAATCATAATCAAATGTTCGCAATACTTGAAGAAGTAATTAGTTACGCCAATCAATTATAGCTATTATCTCTTAGTCACAGCCATTAAGGATTATACTCCAATCTATCTTGCTTATAAAATTTAATAACTGCTAAATTTTAAGGTTTTAAAACAATAAATTTTGCGAACTATCAGTACGGAGGCAATAATGCCGAATATACAAGTTTCCGTTCCAAAAGCTGTAAATGAACCGATCAAATCCTATGCTCCGGGATCAGTAGAAAAAGCTGAGCTGAAAGCGCGTATTGCCGAACTGAAAGCTACCGAAATTGAAATACCACTTATCATTGGTGGAAAAGAGGTAAGAACCGGAAATACAGTCGAATGTGTAATCCCGCATAATCACCAACACGTTCTAGCTCGATATCACCTGGCTGGCAAAAAAGAAGTTGCCGATGCCATTGCCGCTTCACAAAAGGCTTATAAAACCTGGTCCACTATGCCCTGGGAAAGCCGGGTCGCTATTTTTCGTCGGATGGCATCATTGCTGGCAGGTCCCTATCGTCAGACAATCAATGCAGCAACCATGCTGAATATGAGCAAGAATGCATTTCAGGCTGAAATCGATTCGGCTTGCGAATTGATTGACTTCTTTAATTTCAATACCGGCTACGCTCAAGAAATATATGAACAACAACCGCCCTATTCCCCTGATGGAATGTGGAATATGGTGGAACATCGTCCCCTGGAAGGATTCATCTTTGCGGTAACACCTTTTAACTTCACTTCAATTGCCGGAAATTTACCCACCGCACCAGCCCTGATGGGTAATGTTGTGCTCTGGAAACCGGCTTCCAGTACTGTTTACCCAGCCTGGTTTCTGATGGAAATGTTTAAAAAAGCGGGCTTGCCGGATGGCGTAATTAATTTTATTCCCGGTCCCGGATCCAAGGTCGGACCGGTTGTTATGGAAGATCCCAACCTGGCAGGGATTCATTTCACTGGATCTACTGCTGTTTTCCAGAACATGTGGAAAACCCTGGGTAATAATATCAGCAAGTATAAAACTTACCCTCGAATTGTAGGTGAAACCGGTGGCAAGGATTTTTGTATTGCCCACGAATCAGCCGATGTTGATGGTCTGGTGACGGCTATGATTAGAGGAGCCTTTGAATATCAGGGTCAAAAATGCTCGGCTCTCTCCCGTTGCTATATTCCCAGCACACTTTGGGGTGCGGTCAAAGAAAAATATACTGCTCAAATGGCTACCATTAAAATGGGTGAGGTTGAAGATTTCAGTAACTTTGTCAACGCAGTCATCGATAAGGCAGCCTTTGAATCAATAACTGCTTACATTGATTATGCCCGGGAATCCAAAAATGCCGAGCTTCTGACTGGCGGTAATTATGATGATTCCACCGGATACTACATCGAGCCCACTACAATTATTACGACCGATCCCCATTTTAAAACCATGGAAGAAGAAATTTTCGGTCCGGTTTTAACGATTTACGTTTACGATCCCGCAAACTGGACTGAAACCTTGGAACTGGTTGATTCGACCTCGCCCTATGCTCTCACAGGTTGTGTATTTGCCGATGACCGGGAGGCGATATTAGAAGCATCCGCTGCTCTCACGCATGCTGCCGGAAATTTCTATATTAACGACAAACCAACCGGAGCTGTGGTTGGTCAACAACCTTTTGGTGGCAGTCGGGCTTCCGGTACTAACGATAAAGCCGGTTCCATGTTTAATTTAGTGCGCTGGGTATCTCAGCGTACAATCAAAGAAACTTTTGTTCCTGCCAACGATTATCGCTATCCTTTCCTGGCAGAAAAATGATTGAGTTAATTGCCAATATTTTATCATTTCAACAGGGATTTGGCTTTGCCTAATTCAGGGGTACCGCAAATATTTGCGGTTTAGCAATCAACCTAATGATAATAATAAAAATACTGGAGATAACATGAGTAAAATTAAAACCCTGATTATGGGCGCCGCCGGACGCGATTTTCACAATTTTAACGTTATTTATCGCAACAATGCTAAATACGATGTAGTTGCTTTTACGGCAACTCAGATACCGGACATCGAAGGCCGACTCTACCCAGCAGCTTTGGCTGGTGAACTTTATCCTGAGGGAATTCTAATTCATGATGAATCGGATTTGGAAGTCCTGATCGAACGCCACGAGGTCGAGGAAGTAGTTTTCGCCTATTCCGATGTATCTTATGAAACTGTGATGCGTAAAGCCGCCCGCGTTATCGCCGTCGGTGCGCATTTCAAATTGCTGGGTTCCAAACCCACAATGATCAAATCGACTAAACCGGTTATTGGAATTGGTGCCGTTCGCACTGGCTGCGGTAAAAGCCAGACTACCCGCCTGGTTGCCAAAATTCTCAAGGATGCCGGTAAAAAAGTAGCCGCTATTCGGCACCCCATGCCTTATGGCGACCTGGTTGCTCAGAAAGTTCAAAGATTTGCCAGCATTGATGATTTGAAAAAACATAAATGCACCATCGAAGAAATGGAAGAATATGAGCCGCACATCAATACAGGTACGATTATCTACGCCGGTGTCGATTATGAAGCGATACTCAGAGAAGCCGAACAGGAAGCGGATGTAATCCTGTGGGATGGTGGCAATAATGATTTACCATTTTACCAGCTTGATCTGAATATTGTCGTGGTTGACCCACACCGCCCGGGGCATGAAATATCCTATTTCCCCGGTGAAACCAATCTGTTGATGGCCGATGTGGTAATCATAAACAAAATTGATAGCGCCGATGCGGAGGATATCGAAGAAGTACGCTGGAATATCCGTGAGGTTAATCCCGATGCAATCGTCATCGATGGTGCCTCCCCCATCAGTGTTGAAGATGCCCATCTGATCCTCGGAAAACGCGCATTGATCGTGGAAGATGGACCTACCCTCACCCATGGTGAAATGAAATTTGGCGCCGGAACAGTGGCAGCTGAAAAATTCGGTGCCTCCGAAGCAATTGATCCCCGCGAATTCACGGTTGGAACCATCACCGAAACATTCGAAAAATATCCGGAAATCGGTCTGGTTCTACCGGCTATGGGCTATGGTGAGCAGCAGATGAAAGACCTGGAAGCTACCATCGCTAAAGCTGATTGTGATGTTGTTATCATTGGCACACCTATCGATTTGCGCCGGATTTGCAAGATCAAGCAACCCTCGGTTCGTGTAACCTACGATCTGCAGGAAATCGGTCGTCCGAACCTTACCGATGTATTGCAACCGTTCTTGAAATAACCAATTCTGTTATGGCGGGAGCAAACGCTCCCGCCTTTCTTTTTGGAAATATTTTTCTGACAAAGGAGAACCATATTGAAAGTACATGAATACCAAGGAAAAGAAATTTTTCGGCAGTTTGGTGTTGTGGTACCGGAAGGTTACCCCGCTTTCAGCATTGATGAAGCAGTCGCTAATTACCGCAAGCTCCCTGGTGATTTAGCCGTTGTCAAAGCACAAATTCATGCCGGCGGACGCGGAAAAGGTGGTGGTGTAAAATTAGCCCACAATGAAAAAGAAGTGCGGGATTTGGCCCGCAATATGCTGGGTATGCAACTGGTTACTCACCAGACCGGACCGGCAGGAAAACAAGTTCAGCGATTACTGGTAGAAGCCGGTGTCAGAATAGCACGGGAATTATACGCCGGGATCGTTTTGGATCGCAGCACTGGTGAGTTTGTGTTTATGGTCTCTACCGAGGGTGGGATCGAAATTGAAAAAGTTTCTCAGAAAACTCCCGATAAAATTATTAAGGAATGGATTAATCCCGGCCTGGGCTTGCGCGGTTATCAGGCTCGAAAACTGGCTTTTGCATTGGGATTAGAAGGGGCTCAAGTAAAATCTGCCATAAAAATATTCCAGTCGTTGTGGCAGGTATTTTATAATAAAGATTGTTCGCTGATCGAGATTAATCCCCTGGTAGTTACCGAAGACGATCAGGTAATTGCCCTGGACGCAAAAATCAATTTTGATGATAATGGTCTATTCCGGCATTCGGAAATCAAAGAATTACGTGATATCACCGAGGAAGATCCCGCCGAGGCGGAAGCCACTAAATTCAGCTTGAATTATATCAAACTCGATGGCAATGTAGGCTGTATGGTGAATGGTGCCGGGCTGGCCATGGCCACCATGGACATTATTAAGTTAAATGGGGGTGAACCTGCAAATTTTCTTGATGTAGGCGGTGTAGCCAATTCAAAAACAGTTGCCAATGGGTTTCGGTTAATTCTGTCTGATCCCAATGTGAAATCGGTTCTGATAAATATATTTGGCGGGATTGTGCGCTGTGATCGCGTTGCCGCTGGAATAATCGAAGCATTGAGCGAAATTGACGTGAAAATCCCGGTGATAATCCGACTGGAAGGAACAAATGCCCAGGAAGCCGCAAGATTGCTGAAGGAATCCAGCTTGCAATTTAAGGTGGCAAAAAGCTTACAGGACGGTGCCGAACAAGCCGTTAAAGCTGCTGCGGGAGGTGCAAAATGAGCGTACTGGTTAATCAAGAAACAAGGCTTTTAATCCAGGGAATTACCGGACAGGAAGGATCATTTCATGGCGCACAAATGCTGGAGTACGGCACCAACATCGTAGGTGGAGTTACTCCCGGGAAAGGTGGGCAGGAAGCCCTGGGAGTACCGGTTTTTAACACAGTTGAAGCAGCCGTCCGCGCTACCGCCGCCAATACATCAGTAATATTTGTACCACCGGCTTTTGCCGCCGAAGCCATAATGGAGGCTGCTGCTGCCGACATAGCTCTGGTTGTATGCATTACCGAAGGCATCCCGACTCGCGACATGGTCGAGGTGCACAAATTTTTGGCCACTAAAAATACCCGATTGATCGGGCCGAACTGTCCAGGTATAATCTCTCCCGGACAGGCAAAGGTCGGGATCATGCCGGGATTTATCCATTCACCGGGATCGATTGGAGTCGTTTCGCGTTCCGGAACGTTGACTTATGAAGCGGTTCATCAATTAGGCGCATTTGGTCTGGGACAATCAACCTCAACCGGTATTGGAGGAGATCCAATCATTGGAACGACCTTCATTGATATGCTGGCGTTGTTTAAAGATGATCCCGATACCAAAGGGGTGGTACTGATTGGTGAAATCGGCGGAACGGCTGAGGAAGAAGCCGCCCAATGGACTATTGACAATAATTTCACTAAACCAATTGTAGCATTCATTGCTGGCCAAACTGCTCCTCCGGGGCGCCGAATGGGGCATGCCGGTGCAATTATAGCAGGTGGCAAAGGAACCGCAAAAGATAAAATGCAGGCTCTGCAAAAGGCGGGAATAATAGTTGTTACGAGTCCGGCGGAAATTGGCAGTGCCATGCATACCGCACTTAATAAAAATTAACAAGCATACAGGACATAAATTCATATGGGAAATTATACACTTGGCATCATCAAACCGGATGCAGTACGCAAAAATTATACTGGTAAAATAATTGACCGGTTTTTACAAGGCGGATTTAAAATAGTAGCTGCCAGATTGGAACATTTGAGTCGCGAACAGGCTGAGAAGTTTTATGCGGTTCATAAAGAGCGCCCGTTTTTCAACGATTTAATTGAATTTATGACTTCCGGTCCCTGTATGCCTTTCGTTGCTGAGCATAAAAATGCGGTTGAATCTTACCGCAAATTTATCGGCGCCACCAATCCGACCGAAGCCGCTGAAGGGACAATTCGCCGGGATTTTGCTGAAAGTATTCAGAATAATGCAGTCCATGGATCAGATTCAGATGAAAATGCTGAAAAAGAAATTGCATTTTTCTTCACAGTCAGTCAAATTCACACCATCTGAGAAGCCTTTTTTACTAACCACAAGCGAGGGTTATGGGTATTAAACAGTACATCACGATCATTTTAAGTTTATTGCTACTGGCTGGCTGCGGTAAAGATAGCAATGAAGGAGTAGTAGGCGAATATCAATCTGCCCAGGCTGAAGCACCCGGAGATGACGGTATTTTTGAATATACCTGGTCCATAGTGCAGCAACCTGATGCCAGCATTTTAGCGGCGGATGATATCGAATTGTCCAACGATGATCAGACAGTCTCATTTATTCCGGATCAAACTGGAAATTATGAATTGTCAGTCATCGTTTCCGATGAATTTGGCGATGAAATATCTACGCAGAGTTTCACCTTTGAAATTATTGAATCTGACGAAGTTATGGATGATGAAGATGAATTTGAAGATGAATATGCTGAGGATACAACGACCGAATCAACCGCGTCAACGGATTTTGATTCAGTTCTGGATGAAATGCCGGCATGGGAACCACCACCGACTATTCCTGAGCCTAAGCCGGTGAGAAAATCGTACGCTCCAAGACGTGCACCAGCTAAGCCAGTTCCAGGTGCGACAATTCCTAAAGATCCCAATCGATATACGATTCAGACTTCCGCCAAACGCACTTTTGACGCTGCCCAACAATCAGCAGAATATCTAATGGAAGCCGGATTTGATTCTTATATCCAAAAAGCATATTTCAAAGAAACTGATGAAATCTGGTATCGGGTACGGGTCGGCGGTTTTGAGAGTTACTCCGCAGCAGTGGCGGTAGCCACCAGTATTCGCAATTTGACGAATGGCGAAACATGGGTTGATCATGTTCGACTAGAAAATTAAAGGGAGTTAATAATGGGTCCAATGAACCTGTATTTTGACATACGAGACATTTTCAGAGCACCCCGGCTGGCATTAAGCGGCAAGAAAATATTCATTTTCCTGGTCGGATTGATCAGCGGTTGGATTGCTTACTGGCTATTAACCTATCTCGCACTGGGATTGGCTGGAATATCATTTTCATCAGCCTGGAAAGAGTTTGGACTTTATCCATGCCTGTATGCCGCTGGATGTGGTCCCTGGTATGCTCAAGTAGTGTACTGGATTGGGATCATAGTCTGGTTCTTTACCATCAACCTGGCCTGTACCGCTGTTGCTCGCGTAACCTACAAGCAATTGAAAGGTGACGAATTCTACTCGGCTGGTGATGCTTGGAAATATGTTAAAAAACACTGGCATCCGGTAATTTTCACGACAATCAGTCTCGGTTTGATAATCGCATTTTTCATGGTCATGGCCATTATTTTCGGGCTGGTGGGGAAAATTCCCTGGGTCGGAGAATTACTCTTTGCGCTGCCGTACCTATTCTATTTCTTTGGATCGGTATTTACAGTTTATACCGCCGTGGTATTGATAACATCGCTGGTGTATACCCCGGCGATTGTCAGCGCCTACGAAGAAGACACTATGGGTGCGGTTTTTCAGAGTTATTCTGTCACCTGGTCCCAACCCTGGCGAATTATTTTGTACCATCTGACTTTGTTACCGCTGGTATATCTCGGCGTTTACGTTTTCGGCCTGTTTTGGTATGGTGGTTTCAAACTGGTGAATATTGTGTTAGGTGCGGACTGGATCCTGGGTATGGGCGATAAGCTCAATAATATAGTCGGGTATGCCAGTGAAATCGTGCTACCACCATTTTGCATTGGTTCCAAATGCTGTTCTCTTTGCGGTTTACATCCGGTTTCAACTGGCGATATTTCAGGTATTCAGATGTTTGCCGGTGGAATTGTGGCAATTTTCCTGTTTCTGTTATTGGCGTCAATTATTTCCTACGGCTTATCAATTCTATCGGTTGGCGAAACATTAATGTTCGTTATTTTCAAGAAAAAATCCGATGACGATAATTTGCTGGAACGCAAAGATGAAGAAGAATTGGAAGCTGAGGAAGAAGAATCAGAATTAGACGAATCTACTGACGAATTGGAGAAAACCGACTCAACATCAGATGCAGACGAAAAGGAAGAAAAGTAGCCAGTCTTTCATTCGTAATTAAGTAGTATAAGAATAAAAAGTGCCTGTGTAACCAGGCACTTTTTATTCTTGTTTGAGACTAGAACAAAGATTACTTTTGCAGGCTTAAAATGAAGCTTTTTCGTACAGATTTGATCAATGGATTAAATAATACGCTTTTTGAAATTCCAGTAAATGAATTAAACACTGGTGAATTCGTCATCACCAAAGAATATCTTCAGTGCGCCCTTACTTCCTGCCCATCAATGGATGGTTATAAACTTAATGGAACGTTGGAATTAACAACAATTGAGACCTGTGATCGATGCCTGGATGATTATGAACAACCACATCAAATTCCCCTGACGTTGTGGTTGACTTCCAATCAGGAAGTGTTAACCGATAAAAGTGATGATATTATTCCTTTCCCAGATAATCAGGACTGGGTTGATTTATCGGACACAATCCAAGACTTAATTTTCCTTGATAAATCAATAAAAACTGTGTGTAAGGAATCTTGTAAAGGATTATGTACCACCTGCGGCCACAATCTGAATAATTCTAACTGTGATTGTCCGGTGAATTCAATAAATGATCGCTGGAACGTATTAAAAAAATAAAGCAAAGTTTTTGTCCAGAGAATTAGGAGCAACTCATGGCACTACCAAAATACAGAATTTCTAAAGCCCGCGGGCGTAAACGTCGCACGCATTATAAAGCAGCTACTATTACAGTTATGGACTGCCCGCAGTGTGGTCAGACCAAAATGCCCCATCGAGCCTGCCCCAATTGCGGTTATTACCGCGGACGGCCGGTAATATCCACGTCGGATTAATTAATCCCGATAAATGCATTTAGCATTGGATGCCATGGGGGGAGATTTTGCCCCTCAGGCTGTTATACAGGGGGTATTGCAGGCTATACCGGACACTCCCACTGATATACATTATATTCTGGTTGGGGACGAAAACGCTATCAAATCTGAGTTAGGTACTGATAATAATGATAGAATCAGTATCCTCCCCACTACCCAAATTATTACCATGGATGAGCCTGGCTCGCGGGTAATAAAGACCAAACCGGACTCATCGATTGTAAAGGGGCTTAAATTAGTCAAAGATGGAAAGGCGGATGCCTTCATCAGCGCCGGCAACACTGGCGCGGTTATGTCCACTTCTCTATTTGGCTTAGGGCGGATACAGGGAGTCAGAAGACCAGCCCTGGGGGCCTATATCCCTACTTTAATGGGTGGGAAAATACTTTGCGATGTCGGCGCCAATCCCGATGCCAAGCCTTACCATATGCTGCAGTTCGCTATTATGGCATCTCATTACCTTTCACATGTGGAAAAAATTAAAAATCCGCCAATTGGTTTGGTCAATATCGGTAGTGAATCCAATAAAGGCAGTGAACTTTATCAGAAAACGTACAAACTACTAAAGCAGGAACTGGACAATTTTATAGGGAACGTTGAAGGACGTCATCTACTCGATTGCGAAGCCAAAGTTCTAGTTTGCGACGGTTTCGTTGGCAATACAGTGTTAAAATTCGCCGAGGCCTGGGTTAAAACATTTAGCGCTGAAATCCGCAATAAAATTGGTAATCACCCACGTTATACCCTGGGCGGTCTATTGTTAAAACCGGTTTTTTCTAAATTAAAAAAACAATTTGATTACGAGGAATATGGTGGTGCACCATTACTTGGAGTTAAGGGAGTTAGCATAATTTGTCACGGCAGTTCCACTGGAAAAGCCATTAAAAATTCCATATTGGTAGCTAAAACCTGCGTAGAAAAAAACCTTATCGAAGATACGAAAGTTAGTTTGGCAGAACATTTAGGAGTACAAATTTGAAGGCAATGATCAGCGCAACTGCGCGTTATTTACCAGAAAAAATTATCACGAATGCAGATCTGGAAAAAATTGTTGATACCAACGATGAATGGATCCGCACGCGAACTGGTATTTCTGAAAGAAGAATGGTGGCTCCCGGACAGGCTACAGCGGATATGGGAACCCGCGCAGTCCAAAAGATACTTGATAAAACCGGGATCAGTCCTGATGAAATTGATATTATTATTTTGGCGACCATTACCCCGGACCTGCCATTTCCAGCTACGGCCGCTCTGATCCAGAATAACCTGGGTGCTAAAAATGCCTGGGGCTTCGATTTATCCGGGGCCTGTACCGGATTTTTATACGCTCTGGAAGCGGGCGCCAAATTTGTGGAATCCGGGAAGTATTCCAAGGTAATTGTAATCGGCGCCGATACAATGTCTGCAATTTTGAATTATGAAGATCGAAATACCTGTATTCTGTTTGGTGACGGTGCTGGAGCGGTATTGCTGGAACCAAGTGAAGACGATTCAGGAATTATCGACGCCAAATTACACATCGATGGAAATGGCGCTCAATTTCTTTACATGCCGGCTGGCGGTAGCCTGAAACCCACCAGTCACGAAACCGTTGCAAATAAAGAACACTATGTAATCCAGGATGGCCAGGCAGTCTTTAAAGTGGCTGCAAAAGGTATGGCTGATGTAAGTCTGGAAATCCTGGAAAGAAATAATTTTAGCGGATCTGACGTTAAATTATTCATACCCCATCAGGCAAATAAACGCATCATTGATGTATCGGCCCGACGTTGTGGATTCACCGAGGAACAAGTTGTTTTGAATATCGGTAAATACGGCAACACTACTGGAGCTACTATTCCAATCGGAATTGATGAATCGGTGGAAAATGGCCGACTAGTTAAGGGTGATTTATTGCTGCTGGCAGCATTTGGTGCGGGCTATACCTGGGGCAGTACGTTGATTCGCTGGTGATGAAACAATGAAAATAGCATTTATATTCCCAGGTCAGGCTTCCCAGAAAGTGGGAATGGGGCTGGATTTTTATAGCAATACAGAAATGGGGAAAAATTATTTTGATTTAGCCGATGATATAATGGGCAGCAAGATCAGCGATGTTATCCTGAATGGTCCCGAAGAAACGCTGAAACAGACCCGTTATACACAACCGGCGATTTACATCGTCAGTGTTATAACTGGTCAATTGCTACTAGAAAAAGGCATTAAACCAGCAGCTGTTGCCGGCCACAGTTTGGGCGAATACTCGGCACTGACTATTGCCGGTGCTTTTGATTTTGCCACCGGATTGGAACTGGTAAAACTGCGGGCAGCGAGCATGCAGGAAGCGGGTCAGGCACAAACTGGCGCAATGGCCGCAATAATCGGTCTGGACGAGTCACAAGTTGAGCAAGTTTGTCAAAAAGCCACCGATTCCGGGATCGTGGTTGTGGCAAATTTCAATGCGCCCGGCCAGATCGTCATATCAGGTTCAGTGGCTGGTGTGCACAGCGCAATGACCATCGCCAAAGAATATGGAGCCCGGAAAGTTATCGAACTGAATGTAAGCGGTGCCTTTCATTCCCCTTTGATGACTCCGGCCCGGGAAAAACTGGCGCAGAAACTGGCTGACACCATGATCAACGACCTGACCATACCGGTTTACAGCAATGTGACCACCAAACCAGTCACAATTGGCTCAGAAATCCGCAAGAACCTGATCAATCAATTGGAAAATCCGGTTCGCTGGCAGGCTTCAATTAGCAATATGGGCAGCGCTGGTATTACCAATTTTATTGAAGTTGGACCCGGGCGAGTTTTACAGGGTTTGTTAAGGCGAATTAATCGTAAATTCGAGGTTAGTGGTATTGAATCATTAACCGATATTGATAATTATAAAGATGTTTAGATTAGATAATTATATCGCGATAGTTACCGGAGCCTCACGGGGAATAGGCCAAGGAATCGTGGAAAACCTGGCTGAAGCCGGTGCTCACGTAGTTTGCGTGAGTCGCAGTTTCGAAGCTGTCAAATCCGTTGCCTCGGAATTAAAAAGCAAGGGGTTCAAAGCCAGTTTTGCCGCTTGTGATATTGCCGATTTCAAAGCAGCGGCCGACCTGGTCCAATCGATTGTAAAAGACCTGGGAAAAATTGATATTCTGGTCAATAATGCCGGTATTACTCGAGACACATTGCTGATGCGTATGTCAGAAGAGGATTGGGATACGGTTATAAACACCAATCTAAAGGGTGCCTTCAATACTACCAAGGCAGTAACCCGCCCCATGATGCGACAGCGTCATGGAAGAATAATAAATATTTCATCGGTAGTTGGCTTAACCGGAAATGCCGGTCAGACCAATTATGCCGCCTCAAAAGCAGGCTTGATCGGTTTCACCAAAGCTACTGCCCGGGAATTAGCATCGCGGGGAATAACCGTAAACTGTATCGCGCCAGGATTCATCGAAACTGATATGACAGCCGGATTAAAACCGGAAATAAAAGAGGCTATGATCGCTCAGATACCTCTTAGAAGAATTGGAAACTCAAAAGATATCGCCACAATGGTTCAGTTTTTGGCATCTGATGCCGCCGGTTACATCACTGGACAAACCTACGCCGTTGATGGCGGCATGACAATGTAGAAATACAAGGAGATAGTAATGGATACATATGCAAAGATCAAAGAAGTAATCATTGACAAGCTTGGAGTTGAAGAAGATAAAATTACCCGTGAAGCCCATTTCGTTGATGATTTAGGTGCGGATTCATTGGATACAGTAGAATTGATTATGCAGCTAGAAGAAGAATTCGGTGTAGAAATTCCTGATGAAGATGCCGAAAATATTACCACAGTTGGCGCCGCCATCGATTATATCGAAAACAAAACTTAGTTTTTTGTGCCACAACGGCGTGTAGTTGTTACCGGCATGGGAGTTTTAGCTCCCAACGGTAGTACCATTCCACAATACTGGGATGCGTTACGCTCCGGAACGAGCGGTATCGATTTTATCACTTATTTCGATACGACTGATTATTCTGTCAAAATAGCTGGGGAACTAACCGACTTTCAGCCGCTTGACTTCTTTGATAAAAAAGACTCCCGTAAGCTTGATCGTTTTTCCATGTATGGGCTGGTAGCAGCCGGTGAAGCAATTGAAAACGCCGAGATTATCAACGCTGCAACACCAGAGCGGACAGGTGTTATTATTGGGTCTGGAATTGGCGGAATAGGAACATTTGAGGATCAGCACCGGATCATGGTGGAAAAAGGTCCGCGGCGCATATCACCGTTTTTTATTCCCAAAATGATTGCCAATATCGCTGCTGGTCATTTAGCAATTCGCTGGGGATTCAAAGGTCCTAATCATGTCGTTGTGTCCGCCTGTGCGTCCGGCACTGATGCGATCGGGCAAGCCTTCCGAGCGATTCAACATGGTTACGCAGATGTCATGATCACCGGTGGAACAGAAGCTTCAGTTTCTCCAATGGCAGTCGCTGGATTTGCTAACATGAAAGCCCTGTCAACGAGCAACGCTATACCGGCCACCGCAAGCCGACCATTTGACCTCAATCGAAATGGCTTTGTGATTGCCGAGGGCGCCGGCATACTAGTGCTTGAAGAGTTGAGTCACGCTCTAAAACGTGGAGCGAATATATTAGCTGAAATTGGCGGCTACGGAGCAACCGATGATGCCTTTCACGTTACCCAGCCAGCAGCCGGTGGCGCCGGTGCTGCCGTTGCCATGCAAATGGCTTTGACTGATGCAAATATGCAACCCAGTGAAGTTGATTATATTAATGCTCATGGTACTTCTACCCCCTATAATGACAAAAACGAAACAGCCGCGATTAAGGCTGTTTTCGGTGAGCATGCCTATAAATTGAGAGTTAGTTCAACTAAATCAATGACTGGGCATTCCCTGGGTGCCAGCGGCGGTCTTGAAGCCATTGCAGCTGTGTTGGCAATTCAACATCAATTGATACCACCAACAATCAATCTGGAAACGACCGATCCGGAATGCGATTTAAATTATGTACCAAATAGCGCAATAAAAGCCAGTGTTAATACAGTGATTTCTAACTCATTAGGATTTGGAGGTCACAACGCTGTCCTGTTAATTAAGCGCTGGGCAGACTAATTGACTTTTTTAAAACGCTTATTCGGAAAGCGACGACGGAACAGTAAATTTATTAAGTTAGAAAAGCGAATTGGCTACCGCTTCTCCAACCTGCACTATATTGAGCAAGCATTCACCCACCGCTCAATGGAATTCAAACCACGTGAAAATTATGAACGCCTTGAATTCCTCGGTGATGCGGTTATCGACTTGGTTATCAGTGAAGCTTTAATGGAAGAATTCCCGGAAGGCGATGAAGGAATTTTAACCCAGAAGCGATCGGCTTTAGTTCAAAAATCCTTTCTGTCAGATATGGGACTTTTATTGGATCTGCTTTCATTATTACATATTGAATCTTCGGTGGATCTGAATAATGAAAAAATAGCCGAAAAACAATCAGGTAATGTTTATGAAGCCTTAATCGGTGCAATTTATATGGATGGCGGTTTTGTTCCCTGTCAAAAAATCATCCTTGATTCTGTCTGGCGACATCGGGCAGATGCCTGGAAAACAACCAATTATAAGGGGCGATTGATTGAATATTGTCATTCCCATCAGTTGGAAAACCCCAAATTCTGTATCGCTTCGGTTTCTGGTCCTGAACATCAAAAGCTGTTTGAAGTTTATATTAAAATCGGGTCTAAATCGTATCGCCCAGGATTAGGCAGCAATAAAAAAGCCGCAGAACAAACCGCGGCTCAAATTGCTATCGAAAAACTACTATAACTAATCGGAATATAATTCTTTTATCTTATCCCGTAATTGGGCGGCAATTTCATATTCCTCTTCGGAAATAGCCCGGTTTAAATCACTTTCCAGTTTTGTAAGGCTCGGCTCGGTACCTGTAGAATCCTTCGATTTAATGACCCGCGAGATTTCCTTTTCAGAAACATCAGCTTTATCCAACACAGTCTCTGATATCATAATCTCGGCACTTAATCGCAATGCGATGGCAATGGCATCACTGGGACGAGCATCAACCTGATGTGAACCATATTGCTGACTCTCAAGTTCCAGATTAGCGTAATATACCCCATCTTTTAAATCGCTGATTATTACCGACACCAGCTGAGCATCGATTTCCTGAATGATATTGCCGACCAGGTCGTGCACCATTGGCCGGGGAGTACTGACATTCTCAATAGCCATAGCAATTGCCTGGGCTTCATAAGCGCCAACTATCACCGGCAGTCTGCGATCACCATTCTGTTCCCTGAGTAATATTGCATAACTATGCGTCGGGGAGTGATAAGCTATCTTCTCAACTTTTACCGGTATGTTCGCCATTTGATAATTAATATACCAGATTACTAAAATAGCTACAATATTTATTACAGCTTTGCAAGACGATCTTTCAGATTCATTATTTTTTCAACCGGGGTCGGATCGGTTGAATGTTCAAGAGCCAGCCAGTAACTCAACCAATCGCCAAAATGAATCAGGTGCAACAATCGAGCAATGCGGCTCTCACCCGCCACTGAAATTACTTCCTGCTCACAAAATTCACCGATCAATTCCCGACTGATCTGCTGGCGTAATTTTACCCGGGGATGATCATCCGGATCCTGTAACCAGATTACGGTTAAATGTTTAAGCAATACCGGATTATTCAACCAGCCCACGATCTCGTTATGATTCATTTCGGGTAATTCATTGCTGTAGGCCAGCATCTTGGCGTTTTCGCTGATTTGCCCCCGCCAGCGGTTTGCGACGATGGCAGTTGCTTCGGTTTCACCATAGATTATTGGCAGAGTTTTGCTGATTTTACGGGCAATATTCAGGGTAGGGTTGTTCGTTGCTCCTGAATATTCATTACGAACTGCTTTTAACAGATCAATCGACGCCTGCAAATGAGCTGCGAAACCAGATCCGATCGCGGCAATTTTATTTAATAAATACAAAATCGTAATAAATGAATAAGCCAATGCGGCCCGGGGCTGCAAACCGGGAATGATATCAATTTTGTCATAACCGTTGGCCGTGAGCAATTCACCAATTTTACCGCCGGTGGTGATACCGCAAATCTGGGCATTCTTATATTGAGCTTCAGCAAAGGCCGCCAGGGTTTCTTCGGTATTGCCGGAGTATGATGAACAGATAACCAACGTGTCTGCCCCAACCCAGTTTGGCAGGGTATACCCACGGGAAACCTTGAAGGGTATTTTAATGTCGGCGCCGATCAGCATGTGGGCTACATCGCCGCCAATCGCGGATCCCCCCATTCCGGCCAATACAATATTTCTGACACCGGAATAATCATTCTTCAAATTGATGGCCGACCCAATGCGAATAGCATCTGCCATGTGATCGGGAAAATCAAATATAGCCTGGTACATATTCTGCGGATCGATTTCCGATCGCACTTTTTTATCCATTAGTACTCCAATTCTTATTGCTAATAATGTAACTCATCATTGGGCTATTTTTTACGATTCAATACCAGTTCTGAAAAAGCCAGCATGTTGCCGCGCTTAGCTTCAGGGATAATATCCAGCTTGGCCAGAGCGGCTGCTATAAGTTCAGCAGTCATTTTCCGGCACAAATCCAGTATTCCTGTTACCCGGTAATAATCATAATAGGCCGAACATAATTCGACTTCAGATCGATCCGATTGTTCCGCCTGAAAACGCTGCCATTCGTCGGCATTTCTTTCCCGGGCCAGGATAGTAAGCGCCGTCTGTTTACCGGCGGCAATATCGCTGCCCAGACTTTTGCCCATTTTAGCAGGGGATGCACTAATTTCCAGCATATCATCCTGAATCTGGAAGGCCTGTCCCAAAATGACGCCATACTCATATAGAACCCGACAGGTTGCGCGGGGCTGATCACCCAGTATTCCACCCAGCTCGGCACATAATCCTAGCAGGTTCCCGGTCTTTTTGGTAACCATCATGAGGTACTGGTCCATGGTGATATCAATTTCATCTTCGAACTCTTTATCGTAAGCCTGCCCCTCACATACTTCCAGGATCGCTTCATTGAACCGAGTCCAGCAGAGTAGCGGATTGGTTTTCACTTTTCCAATCAACAACTGGCTGATGGCGAAGATTCCGTCACCGGTTAAAATAGCGGTCGATTCATCCCACTCATTATGCACGGTCGGCTGGCCATGCCGTTGGTCATCGCCATCCATGATGTCATCATGAACCAGGGTAAAATTGTGCAGCAATTCAACTGCCAGACTGGCATTTTTCAGATCGGGTGCGGGCGCTGAGTAGATTTCCCGGACCAATCGTAATAAAATGGTACGTAAGCGGTTTCCCTTGCCAGCAATGATATAACGC
>JABMPO010000051.1 GCA_013203015.1 Fidelibacterota bacterium | reverse complement strand
GGCACCCGGTAGCGCATCAACTGGTTTTCGCCTTTATTGCCGGCGAATATTTCGTACTCAAAAGTACGCAATTTTTCCGAAGTAGCTTCGATTGTCTGTTTCATGATGCCCCGGGCACTGACCGGATTCATAAGGTCGATAATCTTATCCAGTATGGATTTGCCGGTTGGCTCCTGGGCTGCTAGAGCAACAATTAGACTGATCCCGGTTCTTTAGCAATATCAGCAATTTTACCGCGCTCGAGGCCTTTTTCAGCAAAAACCTTTATTGCTGCTTGAATAATTTGTTCACGTTTAGGCATCTAATTTTCCCTTGTTTGGCTGACTGGTCGGTCGACTATTAATAACAACATACACTACCCTGCAAATACTAGGTTTTTAGAACTGTTTTTCGTTGCCCAGCTTTAGGTTTCTGTTATACTAAATAATAGCTTAAATTCTTTTTATGTCATACAAATCAATCTTCTTAATATTATGGGGCGGTTTTCTGCTGATCGGTTGCGAAGAAAGTTCGAGTGAGGAATTTCAGTATTTCGATATCAAATCACAGCTCACTAATTTATATCTAGATGGTTATGACGGCTATTTTCATACCGATTGGAACATTATAAATACGACTGATCAGATTCTGGGTGGCTGGGAAATTCAGGTTCGTGTGGTTACCAGTAGTTATCAAATTGAAACGGGAATTTTCTTTCAACATGACACTCATATCTTACCAGGCGATACAGCCCGGTTTGACAATAACATTATGTTTCACCGGGATTCGGAAAATATATTCCCAATTTCGCTGAGTGTACCCGACACAACAATCCGCAGTTGGAAGGTATTTTATACTCGCGGAATCGTCTTTAACTAAAAATCATTTCCAAATGGCCCCCCGTAGGCCCCAATGTCACACCGCGAGCCATCATCGTCATTATAGGCAATACCCGGGTCTCCGGCATCGACACAAGGTGAATTAGACTTAAGATGGAAGTTGCCGGCCGCTGGGTTAACGAACTGAGGATTGCTGTCAATATTGCCATTAGCCTCATAGGGACTGATCCCCTCAATTACACAATATTTGCTAATTCTGATCAGACGCTTTTTATCCACTGAGCCGGTGTTGCCCCAGACAATGCTATTCAGAAAAATTTTGCTGCCGTCCGCGTTAGTAGCACCGCCATTGCCGTTATAACTCCAAGAGCTATTGCCGTACAAAACACAGTTGGTTATGGAAAGTGAGACGTTATCATAGGTAAAAATACCGCCACCCCCATAGGTGCCCACATTATTAGCGATAATACAATTAATCAATTCGTGCTGCCCTTCATAATATCCGATACCTCCTCCTCGGCCTCTTGAAGCTACATTCCGTTTGATAATATTATTTCGAATTGTAACCGGACCAGTGTAAACAAATATTCCTCCGCCCATAATATTGTCGAAATTATCCGTGATGATTGATCCAATCAGGGTGGCATTACCTGCCAGGCCAACCCCTCCACCACCCAGGGCGGAATTATTGTTGGATATCCGGCAGTCAATTATCTGAACAAAATCGGTGGCCCAAATACCTCCCCCAACCGCCATGGGATAAGGATAACTTTTTTTCGTGGGATCCATCATTGCCCTATTAAAGCTCACAATACAGTTCTGTATTATCGCAGTTCCAGTGGCGGCAATACCACCACCACCTTCATAGGCACGACCACCGGAGATCGTTAATCCCACAAGTCGGCCGCTGTTAATGATGACAGTCGATTCATTTCGACCCTTACCAACAAGGGTTGTGAGTTCGGCACCATCTACACCCAGGATTAAAATATCCTTATCAAGAAATTTAAAATGATCGGTATACTCCCTGGGCTGTATAAGAAGGCTGTCACCGCTGTCAATGAAAGGAGAGTCGAACGCGGTTTGTATTGAGATATAATCATCCGGGATATGCAGTGCAGTTACTTCAGGTACTTCCAGGGTTTCTGAGGTTATAGACATGAACTGGTCGGCTTGATCAATGATGCGCAGTCGATACTGAAAAACCAGATCGTCCCGGAGGGTATCACTGTAGGAAATGGCCAGTGAGTCGGTAAGCCGGGCAATCGTTTGCCAATGATGGCCGCGGCTATCGATATATGCACGCTCAATGGCGAACTCCTTAAAATTATCGATTGTTAATTCCGACCAGGACAACAGAATTTCCGTTGGGTACACTATCGGGCGCTCATCGTAATTATGGCTTAATTCATATTCCTGATCATCGTCTGCTTTGGTTAAAAAAGGTAATTCGCAACTTGTTGAAAGCACTATGATCCCCGTTAACAGTAGAAATTTTTTAAGCATCATAATTCCACCCTGATTGTGGCGATTTCACGATATTTTTCAAAATAATTGAACCCCTGTCGCAAACTTTCTTCCAGTGAAAGATTGTTATCATCTGCAGACATTAGATTCCGCCAAGTGTATGTTAAGCTCCAGTTCAATCCAAGAAAGTTCTTCCTAATACTTACACTTAAATTTGCATTCTCACGTGCGTTTCTGAATCCTTCCCCGATATTTGGTATATAATAGTATTGTTTTCCTTCGTTTAAATGGTCGAAGCTTAGATTCAGCCATTTCCAATTAACTGCTCCGACAAAAACCACTCTATACTCCGGTTTGAAGGGAAATACGACCGGATTACTTACATCTATATAGGTGCCAGTTGCCATCAACATAATGTGCTCCTTGAACATGTCGCAGGAAATGCTTCCTTCATAGCCTCGGATATCGGCAATTTTACTATTATATGGTACCGGGGAATTATCCTCAATAATTCTGTATGCTATTTTATTCGTGTAATCATTTAGAAATAAATTTAATGTTACTTTTATTTCGTCGATTGGTATTTGGGTTCTGATATTTGAAAAAATTAAATTCAGATTCATATCAGTTGAGCCGAGATCTTCCATTACCAGTGTGGAATCAACCAAACTATCGAGGGCTGTATTTTGAAAGTGGAAATAATCACCAAGAGTGGGTAACCGTCCGTTATTACCCTGTCCAACAAAAAAGATGTATTTCAGGTCTGAGCCATTTCCTTCTATGTGCATGCCTATACGTCGACTTATAATTGTTTTAAGATAATCAGCACCAGGTACTTTATATATCAAATCCTCACCAATAATCTCCGTTAGTGGAAATTCAAACCATTGTCTTTGGGTGGTTGTAAAATAATCCAATCGGTATCCAAATTCAAATCGAATGAAATCAATATTTGGATGCTCGCCGTCGAACACTAAACGTGATGACAGGGCAAAACCATTATCAATTCTATCAAGCCGGGATTTATAATTAACTGACGGTTGTCCGGTGATGTCGAAATACGATTTTTCGCCTAGAAAATATTGTTTTTCCGATTCCAGTTGCGCTGTGCTTTCAAACGGTCCCATTGTTATTAATTTTGAGATTTTTAATATATCAGATCCGTCTTTTAATTCCTCGTTTAGGCTCGTATAAAAATCCTGCACTAAATTCCATTGTCGTTTTCCAATAAATATATTCCAGCCAGGAAATTTCCCCATCCTTCCCCGATACTGAAAACTCAGTAATGATAATTTATCGGCTGTTTCCAAATTTCCCGATGGGAACATTAGTGTTTTATTTAATTCGTTCCAGCGTAAATCCAAAAGCCCCCAGGGTATTTGAGTTGTGGAATAAATATTTTTAAAAATAGTCGATGTTGTTGTTCGTCCTCCATACTTCCGGGAACTACCGGAATACCTTGCCCCGACACCAACCTTTTTATAGATGACTGAACCAGATAGCGAAAGGTCAACATCGTCATCAAATGTAAACCCCTGTCCCTGGGTATAAGCAAATGAATTTGTTAAGGCTTGTTTTGATTCTAAATTAACCACTCCTCCCAGAGAACCGCTGCCGAATAAAATTGAGCCACCGCCCTTAATTATCTGAATTTGCTCGATGGTATTAAAATCAATAAATGATAAATCAGCTATCCCTTTGTTACTATCATTAATTTTAACTCCATCCAAATAAACAGCAACATCCGTAGGGTTGCTGCCCCTGATGCTAACTGTCTGCTTACCAGAAGATGTTGTAACCATATCCAGGCTTGGAACTCGTCTTAAAGCACCCTCCATATCGCGCGCACCCTGTAACTCGATATCGTCTATATCAAGTACATCGACTGGCACTAACACATCTAATTGATAGGTAGGTGGTGTCCCGATAACAAAAACTTCTTCGCCTTGGATTACATCAGGAACTAATAAAATTACCATTTCGCTAATATCAGTAACTTCAATTTCCTGATTAATATAACTGATATGTGTTATCTTCAGAGTGATGGGAAGTGACGCACTAATGTCAATACAAAATTTGCCCTTTTCGTCCGATATTGCCCCTCTCTGAGTGCCGGTCAATTCAATATTAGCACCAACAACTGGTTTTTTTGTTTTACTGTTTTTCACAACCCCGCAAACAGCGTTGGCAGCCATCAAATTTGCTGTGATCAGTACAATAATCGCCGCGATTTTAATTTCATTAATAGATTTAAACATATTATAATTTATAACCATATCACCATATTAGTGCGAGCTACAATTTCTTAAACTTAAAGGATAAACGAATCCCTCAATTTTGGATAGGGAGGAGAGAGAGGGAGGGCGAGGGATTCGAATTATAGATAAATTCTATGAAACGAAGGTGGAATAGTTCCCGGGTAAATTCAGTTAATTGGAATTATTGTGCCAGGATCAATTCCAGCATTTTCTTATCGTCCGGCAGCAGGCCTGCATTAACCAGCCGGGGGGTCAGGGTACGCCAGCGCTCGTCAATTACAAAAGCAGCTTTGAATAATGGCAATGATTCATTCACCCGACCTATATCCGCCAGGGTCACGGCGGTCCAGTAGGGCAATTCGGGGTTTTCGGGATAGAGCGTTGCGGCTTTATCATATTCTTTCAGGGCCAACTCGGTTTTACCTTTTTCCACATACAAATCGCCTTGGTTAGCATGCTGATAAGCACGGTGAATTCGAATAAGGCGCTTCAATTCAACCAGCGGATCGGGATGATCTTCGATGCGCAATTCAAGTACGATGTCTTTCCAGGGAATGCCTGTAGGCTGACCGGAAACAATCAGCATGGCTGCCGATTGCCGCCCCCGAATGTCACCCCCCTCCACCTCCGCTGCTTCCAGGGCTGCCAACATACGGTCGGCTAATCCACCCCGGGACTTTTCAAAGGCCTCTGCCATGGCCGGCCAAACCGTTTCATTTTCCATTAAATTAGCCTGAACGCTATAATTCTTACCGGTCTGGTGACCGGCTGCCCAGATACAATTTTCACCAGTATGGGCCACCACTTCGCCATTGATATCGATCATGGCCACCTGACGTACCTCTGCTCCCTCATCATCATTCATCAATTCGACCAGGGCTTCCTCCGCCGAAGCACCAGCTTCCATCAGATCCAGGCCTTGGGGACCATATTCAACCCGCACGAAGGACTGGGTAGCAACAGCTCCTACACCGGCTCTGGCCCAGGGAACGACCGATCCCACCGAAAACCAATGACTCTGCACGGCCACTCCCAGTTCGCCGGTTTTTTCATCCAGGGCCACAATGGAATAAGTGGAAACGGGACGAGTCTGGGAATAAAGCAATCCCAACCCAATAATAAAAGGAAATATCATTCGATTCAATTTCATCCCAACCTCCTGATAGTATGTTGATAAGACGAATTAAGTCTAACAAATAATTATGAGTAAATCATCATTGGTTTAACCTTTTTCGGTAAACCACACCCCGTTCAACCAGATAATCCAGAACAAATTTAAAATCAGCTTCCTGTTCACCAAGATATTCCGGCGGCACCAGCCCGTCGCGGTGGTAGCCCTGCTCAAGCATCAGGTTCACCACAGCTGTACAGGTGTACCCGGTAGTGCGAGACATTGATGACGTATTCGAAGTCCGATCGAATTTATCATATAAATCATAAACGTATTCTTGGTCTTGACCATTTTCCTGGCCAGCGATTATAATCCGCATGGCTGTGAAGTCTTCATCGTCGGGCTGCATCTGCCATTGGGGAAACATCAGTCTGGCGGTGAGGTCAATTGGCCGCACTTTTTGACCCTTCACATCCACTTCTTTTGTTGAGAAAAAACCGCCGGCCCGCAGTACACGCAAATATTCGATACACCCGGGATAGCGCAGGGTTTTTTCGATCATGTTGGGAATTTTCATGGTTTTCGCCAGCGAGCGCAAACCGTCGGAATTCCAGGCTTCCAATGTGCCGATAGATTCAAATTCAACCAGTTCAGCATCTGATAAAGCTTCCCGGACCACCAGCTGATTATTTTCTACGTAGCGCGCCGGGCGCGTGTAAATTTCGATTACATCATGGGGAGAAAAGACGGCTTTGTATTCCCATGGCCATTCACGTTTGACCGGTAAACCTCCCACCAAACAACGATAACTTTCTACTTTCATACGCTGATTGTGATAACCTAAAATAATATTGCTCATTCCCGGGGCTACACCGCAATCCATCACAACGGTAACTCCAGCTCGCTGCGCCAGCTCATCCAATGGGAACGGATCCTCCGGGAAAAAAGAAATATCCACCATGTTCTTACCAGCGGAAATAACTTGTTCGACTGACCGATAACCCATGAAACCAGGTAATGCACCCACTACTATATCAGAATTGGAAACCACATTTGAAATTGCTTCGGGTTTTGACAAATCAGCATAGATTGTAGCAATTCCATGGTTGGCACTCAACTCACCTAAAGCCGGTTTGTTAATATCGACAGCCATTACATCAAACTTTTTACTCAAGTCGATAGCCATTGCTTTTCCGACCAGACCAACACCCAGCACCACAATTCTTTTTTTCATAAAACTGTCCTCATAAGCCCGGTTTGTTATTTGATTTTAGAATAAATCGGACGACAAAATTACAGCTACTGATAATTTGCAAATAATGATTAATGCATAAAATCAAGCACTGGGCAGATTAATCCAAGGGGATCTACTATTCATCTACCGGTGATCATCTATAAAAATTACTTATGGTATAAAATGATCAAGTTTTTACCAGTAGAATGGCACTTCGCCAGTTTGCCCGGATATAATTGCAGGTATATATTATACTATGAATTATGAGATAAGATCGATGGCCACCAACATTACCCGGAGCCTTTCAGTCTTAATAATACTTATCGTTTGTTCCATTGACGCACAAACCGATCTTTACGATACCGGCGGTCCGCTAATGCCTGAACAAGCGGCTTATGATGTTACTTTTTATGACCTGGATTTAAATATCGATCC
>JABMPO010000355.1 GCA_013203015.1 Fidelibacterota bacterium | reverse complement strand
TGTGAATTCACTGATATTAGCTGTTTTAGTATTTTCCGGATATTTCATTGCCTATCGCACTTATGGAAAATTCCTGGCAAAGAAAATTTTTAAAATCGATCCAGCAGCCATCTGCCCCAGTGCAGAACTACGAGACGACAGCGATTTTATCCCCACTGATAAACAGGTGTTGTTTGGGCATCATTTTACATCTATTGCCGGTCTTGGTCCGATTGTAGGGCCGGCCATAGCAATAATCTGGGGGTGGGTCCCAGCGATTCTGTGGGTATTCCTGGGATCGATTTTAATGGGTGCAATTCATGATTTTGGATCGTTAATCATTTCGCTCAGAAATAGTGGCCGGTCAATTGGCGATATCACTGCCGATTTAATAAATCCTCGCGTCAGAAAATTATTCTTATTGATTATTTTCTTCGAATTGTGGATCGTCATTGCGGTATTCGCCTTGATTATCGCTTTGCTATTCGAATTGTACCCAGTTGCGGTCATTCCGGTGTGGATTGAAATTCCCATTGCAATCATGCTGGGATATATGGTTTATAATAAAAAACAAAGCTATGTCAAATGGGGAATCGTCGCGGTAATCCTGATGTACATTTTTGTCGTAATAGGCACTCTGTTTCCGATCTCATTACCGTCAGTTTTAGGCCTATCACCACTGGTAATCTGGATTATAATTCTATTAACCTATGCTTTTATTGCCTCAACCCTACCGGTGCAGATATTGCTCCAGCCCCGTGATTACATCAACTCTCATCAATTGTTTATCGCCATGGCCTTGTTAGTGGTAAGTTTATTTCTAGTCCGACCCGACATTGTCGCTCCGGCCTTGAACCTAAATCCAAGTGGTGCACCACCGATCATGCCCTTTCTGTTTGTGGTGATTGCCTGTGGAGCCATATCAGGTTTTCACAGCTTGATCAGTTCTGGTACATCGTCCAAGCAATGCAAATCAGAAAAGGATTCGCAATACATTGGTTTTGGCGGAATGTTGATGGAAGGCAGTTTATCAACCCTGGTCATAATTGCTGTGGGAGCTGGCATCGGGTTGGGGATGACCGCTAAAGATGGCAGTTTATTAACCAGCACGGCCGCATTCACGAACCATTATTCCAGTTGGGCTGCAGCCAGCGGACTGGCGGCAAAATTACAGGCCTTTGTCTCGGGATCGGCTAATATGATTGCCAGCCTGGGCATCCCTGAAAATATCACCATCGCGATCATGGGCGTATTTATCGTGTCATTTGCCGCCACCACCATGGATTCCGCGACTCGGATTCAGCGGTATGTGGTCAGCGAATTAGCTGGCGCTTTCCGGATACAAAAATATGTCAATAAATATTCTGCCACAGCGATTGCAATAGTATCGGCTTTTATCCTGGCTTTCTATAATGGCACCGGCCAAGGCGCGCTGATTCTATGGCCCCTGTTCGGAACTGTAAATCAATTACTGGCTGGTCTGGCACTGCTGGTGATCACAATCTATTTATCACGTAATAATCAGAATCCGGTTTACGCGGCAATACCCATGATTTTCATGATATTAATGACCGGCTGGGCCATGCTGATCAATCTCGATCAGTTTTTCACAACCGCTAACTGGCTGCTGTTTACGATTGGTTTATTTTTATTGATGCTGGAAATCTGGATGATAATTGAAAGTATATTGGCTTTTAAGAAGGCGAAATCAATTAACAGTATTGCTTAACCTACCTGATGAGAAATTATTTTAACGCCTGCCAAGGTTCCGGGTAATCCACCAGCCCGGATATCTTATTGATAATTCCTTTTTCAAGCTCTAAAACCATATCGTGATCAGATTTGAAAATGGTGTATAGGTCAGCGCGCAAAGGAATAAAACCAAATCGAGGATAGTATCTCAGACTTCCCTGCACGAATACAGCTTTATAACCTTGCTTTGCACATTCCTCCAAACCTTTTTCCACCAGTTGTGAACCAATCCCCTGCTGCTGGTACTGACGATAGACACCAAGCGGAGCAAGGGCACATACGGGAATATCAGGATGGTTCTCAAGCTGCAAAGCACTGAAAAATATCTGCCCAACCAAAGCCTGATCAAGTTCAGCGATGAGTGAGATGGTGGTATTAGGCTGAGGTAGCTGGCGTAGTTGTTCCACCAATGTTGCTTCAGGCTCACCGGAACCATAAGTTTCGTGAAACACCTTAACGATAAGATTGCGAATGGCAGTATAATCAGACACTGTCTCAGCACGGATTGAAATTTCTTTCATACTGATTCCCAAAAGTCTAACGAGGTAGCTCTGCGGTCCCGTACACAAAGTGTCGGGATCCGTAGCAGCGGTTGTTAGGCGGCACCATGCGACGGTCTTCTTTGAGTTGGGTGCACGGCGCTTGCACGTCGAAACAGCAAAGCTGACCCGACCCACAGCGTCACAAAGAACCCGGTAGCGATCAAAACATCCAGCGGCCAGATCGGTGCACTGGAGCCTAGTCCGGTGACTAGCGCAATCACGGCAACCAAAATCTGAGCAAGTGCAGTCGCGAACAACGCGCGCGCCATTCCATGCGGCCGAAAGCGCGAGATGAGGGCACCGACGATTCCAACGGCGAGCACGCCCAAATACATGGAGTTGGCGATGTTTCCCTCGTTTCCGATAATTCCAACAGCAAGGTTCATCCACATAAGGAGAAGTGCTGCCGCGACCGCTATGCCGACCGCGGATCTGTACGCGATGTTACCCGCCTTCCTCGCTATCAACTCATACGTGAAACCAGCGCCAAAGAGGAGGACGCCAGCGACGGCGAAATCAGCAAGATCCCAAATTACTTCATCGGTGAATTGCATCACCAACAAGGGCAGCAACAATATGAATGCTATCGCGAGCGCTACTCGGCCAATGCTCGGAGCGTTCGCAAGTGGGGGGAGCCACCTTCTCATTTTGCTCAAAGCCTCCACCGAATTATCGATGCCGTATAACGGTCTAACTAACCGGGCGCAAATTGACCGGTTGTTTGTTATTTGGCATGCACTTGTTGCCGTTTCGATTTCTCCTTAGATTCAAAGAGAATGCTTCTATTTACAGAGTTCTTTTTGGTTGCTTTT
>JABMPO010000354.1 GCA_013203015.1 Fidelibacterota bacterium | reverse complement strand
GATCCCTGGAATTTTGGGATCAAGCCGGCCGTACGGATGGTTTGCAAGGCTTTGCGCAGGCTCATCCCACGAATATCCGGGATTGTGCACTGCTCCGCATTGGCCGCTGTTTTCACCTGCGCCATTGTTGACAGCGAAACCAGATGGTCCGTTGTCATTGTGACCGGAGGGGCAGTTAGCTGGGGGGCTAGGGAAGTAGGAACTGATTTGGCTGAGGAGGCCAGTAGCAGGTCATCGTCCAGATTGATGATCCGCTGGGCTACTCGTTTAAATATGGGAGCGGCGCCAATGCTACCCCAATGATAACCAATGTTCGGTGTATCGAGTACAAATACGCCTACAATCTGGGGATTTTCCGCCGGGAAAAAGCCTGCAAAATTGGATACGTATTCCGAATGGGAATAGCGGCCATTGACAAATTTTTGGGCAGTACCGGTTTTTCCGGCGATTGACCAGCCTGGAATCGCTGCATTGGTGCCGGTTCCGACAGCTACCGCCCGGGTGAGCATTCCGGTTAAGGTACCCATGGCTGATTTATTGGCGATTTTACGAATTACTTCAGGCCGGTCGCGATAAACGATTTTCCCCTTGGCATTAATGATTTTGTCAATGATCCGTGGTTTCATGAGGATGCCACCGTTGGCAATTGCGGAATAGGCACAGGCCAATTGCAATGTGGTTACTCCGACTTCATAGCCGATGGAAACTTCGGCTAAAGAAATTTTCGACCAATTATTTACGGAGCGTAACTTGCCGGACGCTTCGCCGGCCAGGCCAATCTGCGTCCGGGAACCAAATCCGTAATCGCGGGAGTAGCGGTGCAGGTTATTGGCGCCGATCAATTCAGCAATTTTGATAATTCCCACATTGCTGGATTTTTCGACGATTTGTGAAAAATTGAGTAGATCGAAATCCTCCCAGTCCCGGATCAATTTTCCGGCATAGGTGTATTTACCACCTTCGCAATTGAATTCCTGGTTAACGGCAACCGTGTTTTGGTCGAGGGCAGCGGTAGCACAAATAATTTTATAAGTCGATCCGGGCTCGAATTGATCGGTAATTACCCGATTTTTCTGATTTGCCATGGGATAGGCGGCCGGCGATCCGGGATCAAAGTCCGGCACAGAAGCCATGGCGATAATGGAACCGTCCTGGGGATTCATAAGAATACCACTGGCTGATTTAGCCCCGGTTTCCTTGACTCTGCGGGCTAATTCTTCCTGCAACAGGGTCTGGTATTCGAGATCAATTGTAAGAAATATATCGGCGCCATCGGCGGACTCATTTACCGGGTAACTGACTTCGCGCTGGGTCTTGCCCAATCCATTGGCCTGTTTGATCATCCAGCCGGCCTGGCCCTGCAGATATTGATCATATTTAAGTTCGATGCCGGCGATGCCTTTGCCATCAATATCACTGAAGCCCAGAATCTGACCGGCGATATTTTCGTGCGGGTAATTGCGACTGACATAACTTTCAATCAGCATCCCGGCATATTGCTTGTGAAGTAATGATTCGCAAGCCGGGTCGATGAGATTGCGTTCCAGATAGACGAAAGATTTATCGGACTGCATCCTACTGAGATACTGCTGTTGGGGATTGCCGGTTATGGAACTCAATTCAGCTGCAATCGCCGCATGATCTTTTATTTTTGCCGGATGAACACCAATTGAATAATGAATAACATTGGATGTTAATGCTAAGGCATTGCGATCCCGGATTATCCCCCTAACAGCCGGGATGGCTTCTTTCACCTGGGCCTGGCGTTTGCCGCGCTGACGATATTCTTCACCGCCCACTACCTGGATCAAAAATAAGCGCGCTACGAGAATTGCCCAGGATATTAAGACGAAAGATGATAGTATTGTAATTCTGGTGCGGTGTTTCAGGAATGCTTTAGTCATTGAACATACCTGCTATAATCCACGTAGACTACAACCGTTTCCGGTGCGGCGGTAACCATACCCAATTGATCGCGGGCAATCCCGGTAATCCGGTCAATCCGTTCCAGCCGGGCGATTGAATTGGTAAGTAGTTTATTGTCATTGAGCAGACCGGCGGACACTTTCTCAAGACCCGACACTTCACGAATTGTCAGGTTGATTTCGTTGTAAACCCACAGGTAAACCAGCAGACCGGTGATTGAGAATATTGAAATAAAGAAAAAGGTAATGGTCTGAATAAATTCTTTGCGGCGTTTGGTGTTGCGACGTTTGACAGCCATCAGGATAACCGCTCCGCGGCCCGTAATTTGGCCGGTCGCGCTCGTCGGTTAACTGCTATTTCGTCCGCTGATGGCCGGACTGGTTTTTTGGTCAAAATCCGGTATACTTTTTCAGCGGCTAGCGCTTTGAAGCGCTGTTTTACCAGCCGGTCTTCCAATGAATGATAGCTGAGGATTACAATCCGGCCGCCAATAGCCATGTGCTCGGGAAACAGTTTGAGAAAGCGAATCAAATTATCCAATTCGTGATTGACCGCGATCCGTAGGGCCTGAAACACCCGGGCGTGACTGCGATTGCGGTGAGCTGGCGGTGTGACCCGACGGATAGCTTCGGTTAAATCAGCAATGGAATTCATCGATTTGGCGTGCTTGATTGACCGGGCGATCGGCCGGGAGCGCCGTTCTTCACCATATTTATATATAAGGTCGGCTAAATCCGATTCCGCTGTAATCCGAATTAGCTCGCTGGCGGGAATCCCGCTGTTTTTATCGAAACGCATATCCAGTGGACCATCGGCGGCATATGAAAAACCCCGCTCAGGGGTATCCATCTGTAGCGAGGAAAGTCCCAGATCCAGCAGCATTCCATTGACAGGCGTATAGCCGGATTCGAAACTGACTTCAGGGAATTTGTCGTAGGAATTGTGGTGCAGTACTACCGGAGGTGAGGAAGCGTCAAACTTGGTTCGGGTAATTTCCAGCGCCTCCTCATCAAGGTCAAACCCGATTAATTTTCCCTGCTGGTTCAGCAGGGAATGGACGGCAGTGGCGTGCCCTCCGAGACCAATGGTCCCGTCAAAGTAGGTACCTGCCGGTTGGACGTTCAGCCAGTCCAACACTTCCGTAACCATTACTGGAACATGTGACCGGTTGTCCTGTGAGTCCGTGGTAGGCATTAAAGTATGATTTTGTCTGCGAGATCATCATAAGCGGCGGGGTCCAATTCAAGATTGGCCTGATCCACCTGTTCTAAATTCCCGGGATTCCAGATTTCGATTTTATTGGCCATGCCCAGAATCGCCACGTCCTTTTCCAAATTGGCGTAGTCGATTAAAGCCTGGGGAACCTGGATTCGTCCCTGTTTATCGTAAGTTGTGAATGATGCGTAACGGGTTGTGCTGCGAATAAAAGTACGGTTTACCGCAGACAGTGAGGATAGATTACGCAACCCGGCCATGATGTCCTGCCAGATGATCTGGGGATAAACCCAGATGCAGGGATCAAGACCCTTGGTGACCACGAAAGTATTTTCGTTAATTTCGGTCAGTACCTGCCGGAACTTGGCCGGGATGTTAACACGACCTTTCTGATCAATTGTATAGGCGTATTCGCCAATGAATGTATTTTCGTTTAACGCCATCTGCTCATCAATTAAAGGGATAACTACCCACAACTACCCACAAACTAATTTTACTTACCCCTTTTAGTCAAGAAATATTCCGAAAATATTAGCAGAGTTTTATTAAATTCAAGGGAGGTCTGATTTATTAACTGTTTATTTATAAGGAGGATTTATGAATAAACTACAAAACTGGGTTCAGAGTTTACGACAACCTTATCGCTGGCTGTTTAGTTTTGGATTGTTCATATTTATAATAATTATCATCAATAGTGTCCAAAAATATTTTGATCCCGAAGTAATGTTGATCAGTAACGTCATGATTTTTACCGGTGTGGTATTTGCGACTTTTATATCGGTACGTTATTTTCAAACTGACCGGGGAAAATCAATCTTTTTCCTGAGCGGTGGGGGATTGTTGGGGATTGGTGTTGTTGTTTCGTTAATAGTCGTACCGCTGGTCCAACACGATTTGCTATTAACTATTTACAGTGGCATACTTGCCCTTGTAGCAATTGTATTAGGAATTGTATATCGAAAGCGGGTTAGGAAAGGGTAGGTGGGGGCGGTTACTCGCATTGGAAAATTATCACTCAGTTTTTTGTATTTATTCACCTCAAAACGTGACATATAAAAGGAATTCAAATCCATACGGATATTTCCGTACAGAATGAAGAAATTGTATTAAATTGCCATCAGAGATAATTGGGTATATCAATGTTGATGTTATTTTTGCAATTAACATTTGATCGAACATAGAGGGAATTAAAATGATTTTTAATGGTTCCAGCATACCGTCATATAGTAAGCGAGTCGGTAATGACGGATTAGTAATACCAGAAGTTGGGGCTTGGTCCCAAATCAAATATAATTTAATTAGCCATTATGCGCACATGTTTGCGACTAGTATGAAGAATAAATGGAATAATAGAATTTATATCGATCTTTTTTCAGGAGCTGGTTATTCAAGAATTAAAAACACTGATGAAATAATTGAATCATCACCAATTATAACAATGAGAGTTCCTGATAAATTTGATAAATATATCTTTGCAGATATTATACCAGAAAATATTCAAGCTCTTAGAGCCCGAATCAGCAGGGAATTTAATGGATATGATCATTCCTGTTTAGAGTGTGATGTGAATAGTTCTGTTACTGACATTCTTGCGCTAGTTCCTACACCATCTAAAGGAAATACAGTACTTACATTTTGTTTGGTTGATCCATTCAAAATCAGCAATCTTAAGATGAGTACGTTGGAAGAAATTTCGAAAGCGATTTATGTGGATTTTCTCGTTCTAATTCCTTCGCGAATGGATGCTGGTAGAAATCTCGGACCATATTTAAATCATGAGAACAAAACTATGGATGAATTCCTAGGAATGCCAAATTGGAGGGAAGATTGGGAATTAACGGAAAAATTGGGTAAGCCTTTCTGGTCTTTCGTTGTGGAAAAATTTTGTGAGAAATTTGAATCGTTTGGATTTTTACCTACTAAAGCTTCAGAGATAGTACCAGTCAATGAAACAGGCACGCAAAGAATATTGTATCATCTTACTTTCTTTTCTAAGAATGAACTCGGTAAAAAGTTTTGGTGCGATTCAATCACTGGATGTGATCCACAAATAAAAATATTTGATCAATAGGAATATTATGGCACAGAAATCATCAATCGAATGGACAGAATCAACTTGGAACCCGGTGACGGGTTGTACAAAAATTAGCCCTGGATGCAAAAATTGTTATGCCGAGCGGATGACCAAACGACTGACAGCGATGGGACAATTGAACTACCGTAATGGTTTTAAACTGACCACACATAACCACGTTGTTGATACTCCGAAAACCTGGAAGAAACCACAGACCATTTTTGTGAATTCAATGTCGGATCTGTTTCATAAGGATGTTCCGTATGATTTCATTCTCAAAGTGTTTGAGTCAATGCAGGATGCACATTGGCATGTTTTTCAAGTATTGACAAAGAGATCCGAACGTTTATTGGAATTAGCACCAGATCTCCCTTGGCCAAAAAACATTTGGATGGGTGTTAGTGTCGAAAATGAAGATTATAAATTTCGTATTGATCATTTGAGAAATATTCCAGCCTACATCACTTTCTTATCATGTGAACCGTTAATAGGTCCAATTTCCAAAATGAACTTAAGAGGAATCGACTGGGTAATTGTTGGTGGCGAATCCGGACCAAAATCACGTCCTATGAATCAGGAATGGGTGTCTGATATTCGTGACCAATGTCTGGAATATGGAACACCCTTTTTCTTTAAGCAATGGGGTGGAGTACAGAAAAAGAAAAACGGGAGATTACTGGATAATAGGACTTGGGATGAATTACCAAGTTATGATCAATTAATGCGACTTTAATTACTATATGGATGATATTAATAAATATGCAACTATAATTGATAATTATAGGTTGCTAGAGCAATCACTTAATGATTGTCTGAAATATATTCCTTACTATGAAGAAAATAAGAATACATATTCATCAAAATTTATACCTTTAATATTGGATTCTTGTGGTTTAATTGAATCAATATTTGCAGATTATCTAGCAGGAAAAGGGGAACACAAATACAATAATTTTCTGCAGTACAGCAATCCAATTAATAAGAAATTTAATCTCAATAATTCAATTACGATTTTTTTAGTCTCACCAATACAATTCATTATACCATTTGAAAATTGGATTGAAAAACCTCCATCATGGTGGATTAAATATAATCAATTGAAACATGATCGAATTGATAACTATAAAGTTGCTACACTCCAGACAGTTGTAGATTGTATTTGTGCATTACATCAGGTTATATCAAGAAATAGTAAATTACTTATATTTCTTTTTGCAGATGGATGGTTTAACAAAGACTCTGAAGACCTTATTGATGTTGTAGGAAATCAAATGGTTGGGGAAGGATATTCATATCCACTTGGCCTTTGTCTACCAGCTGAAACCATATTATTTATTAGTCCAACTGTTGAAGAGATTGTTGAGTATAATGGAAAACATTATGACGTTGATGATAATGTGAACTTTTCACATAGAGCTCGCAGCATAATAGGAATAAGTGAGTTATTCCTATTATAGTTATTAATAGACTTTGTTTTTAATAACTTTCCCTAATAAATATACAATTTTACCACTGATCTATCTTCACACTTAATTATTGGTATCACTTTATCCGGTACCCAATCACCACCAATTCTAACTGCGGCTAAATTATTGCCAATTACTGATTCGGCGAATAATGAATTATATTGACCCGGTTGGGGTCGGTTTCGAAGATCAATTCCACCGGGTGGGGGTGGGTTCCCAGGTTTTGGACGGCGACGCCGTTGATCTGGACCGTCACGCCCTGGGCGCTGTTGGTTCGTAAATCGAAACGGTTGGTAAACTCCCAGGTCAGATCCCGGTCGCGGCTTAGAACACCGGACAGGGTGTCGGCATTATCCACTATCATCTGGTACCAGATATTATTGGCGCTGTTAATTTGTAAAACGTAGGGTGGTTCGGCTGCGAAGGTTTCGTTCCATTCGACTGCTTTGGTATAGTTGAAGATCAAATCCTCGCTGGTTATGCGATCAATCGATTCATCGACCCGTAATGTGGCGGGACCACCCACGGCCACACTTTGATCGGAACTGATTTGCTTGATAATAAATATAGCAAAGAGGACAATAACAATCAGTATTCCCCCTTTTAAGTAATCGGACATCATCTTTTTGGGTGGTTTGGCTGATACTGGTAGAACGGGACTTCCACCGGTGTAGTCCGGTTCTTCCGGTGGTACTTCGGCTTCGGGAATTTCAATTCCTTCGATCAGACTCAGATGATGGTCAAGCTGATTCAGAGCGTCTTTAGTTTCGCCCCCGATTTCGGTAACATAGGCCCGCAGGAACAATCGCATATAAGTGCGGGGAAGGATTTCAAGATTGCCTTCTTCAATTGCTTCCAGGTATTTGATATCAATCTTGGTGCGATTGTGTATTTCGGCCAGATCGATATTGTTTTCTTCGCGTAATTTTTTCAGATCGTCGTAAAAAGAGTCCATTTTTATCCCAGGTTTGTGGACAAAAATTAATTGCCCGAGGCAGTGGCAATCAATACAATTGTAAACTACCTAACCAGTCGGCGATAATGGTCATAAAAAGTAGCCAGCGGGAACCCCATCACATTATAAAAGCAACCTTCAATCCCGGCGACGCAGGTGGCAAACCAGTCCTGGATTCCGTAGCTGCCGGCCTTGTCAAATGGCCGGTAATTTTCAATGTAATATTTGATATCCTGTTCGGTCAACGATTTGAAAGTGACCCTGGTAGATTCGTGAAAAGTATCCTCAATCCCGGCTGTCTGCCATTGTAATGAGACACCGGTAATCACCGTGTGGGTCTGCCCGGACAGGCTGGAAAGCATGCGGAAGCTGTCTTCAGCGTCGAATGGTTTCCCAAGGATATTACCAGCCAGCACCACGATCGTATCGGCACCGATTATTAAATGGTCGGGATAGCGGTCTGCCAGTTCAGCGGCTTTTAATCGGGCATAGTGTCGGGTAAATTCCAGCGGCGGGAGATCGATGTCAAAATCTTCATTAACCGTGGATGGTTTAACCTCAAATTCCATATCGATTTGCCGCAGCAGGTTCTTACGGCGGGGAGAATTGGAAGCAAGTATGATAGGCGGTTTCATCGGTATTTGGCAATTTTATTTATGGTTGAAACTTTAGTGGTCGAATTCCGGGCTTCAATTTGATAAAGGTAGACGCCGTTCGCCAATTCATTGCCGTACTCATCGCGACCGTTCCAGTCCAAATGGTGATAGCCTTCGAGAAATGACTCTGCTGGGATTGCAAATATCCGGCGGCCCTGCAGCGAGTAGATGGTTAACTTAACTTCGGCCGGGATCGTCAATTCAAAAGTAAACTGGGTGGAGCCGGCAAAGGGATTGGGGTAATTATAAGTATTAAACAATTTCAATTGCTGAGATTCAATTAACGCTAGCGACAGGGTCGTTTCGGTGGGATTGTTGGCGCTATCCCAGGCTTTAATTTTCAGATCAATCCGGTTCCCGTTTAGATAATCCGAATAGTCGATGGAACCATGGGTAATACTGTTGATGTCATAAATAAAATCATTTGTAAGATCGCGCTGGGAACCGTCAATTAGATTTGACAGGGTGATTCCATGACCGATTTCGCCCGCCACATTGATTCCGATTGGATCGGCTATTTTGATTATTAATCCCTGATCGCCGGACAAATTATCGCCAGTGTGCAGTATTCGGCCAGTGCGAGTGGCAAAACTGATTTGCGGGCCGGTCACGTCAGTCAGGCTGCTGCCGGCTGCAAATCGCAAATTATCAAGATAACCAAGGGCTTCCAGCGGCGGGTCATCGGCGGATTGGAAATAGACCGTCAGTTTGCCGGGGTTCGGCGAAAAGGAAATATCATTGGGAATTCTTAATTGACCTTCAAACTCATTCCCGGATACCGAAAATTGTCCGCGAAAAAGGGTACCGCCCGGTAAAGTGTAAGAAATTTCTTGGGTTTGTGAGGCTAACTGATACTGGCGGGTTACCTGACGATCGGCATCCTGAATCATGACATAACCGGTGCCGCCAGCAGTACTGATTTCCTGTCGTCCGTTGAAGCTGCCAATTTCCAGCGTTCGTAACGTGTCCGGGTCGATATCGGTAATCGAAACTGTGTCAGCCGGGATTGGCAGGGGCATGCCCGGATCGCCGAACAAGTGAAAGTATTTCCCCGATATTCCGCCGGTTTTAACCGATTGCAGAATTACGCCAATGGGCTCCCGGGTAACCAGTCCATTAGGGTATAAGCGCTGAAATATTTTTTTAATATATTCATAATTACTACCGACTCCGATTGGACGGCAGGTAGATATAATAGCCGCTGCCCCATTGCCGGGTGCCCGAATAATTTCTTCGGAGAAAGCTTCATTATCGATATGATCAAAATGACCCCAGGAACAGGTGGCCGCGATCCAAATCGGTAAGCGGTTACCGGTGTTTATGGCATTGAGATCGCCGCGATTCATGTCCAGCAGTCGTTCCTGGGCCCATAATTGAGCGCTGCCATGGCCGATGTAGCTGACAATTGCCGTCCCGCGATTAATGAGATCCAATAGTGCCTGTGTGGCGGCGGGTTTTACAATCCCATAGGAGGATGCATCGCTGACCTCAGGGTATTCCAGCATGTATAATTTCTGAACCGTAACCGAGGGGGCAATGTACTGTAAAAGGGATTCCGAATTATTGGTATGCGATTTTCCCAGCTCAATTTCGCCGATTTCATTCTCCGGTCTGGCTCCATCATCGGCAACTAGGGTAACTCGTTGGCGCCATAATCCCGGTTCCGGATTAGTTTCATAGGCGATCAATTTGTCAATATAATCTTCAATGTCACCCCCGTTATGAGCCGGGAAACGACCGATTGCAATAGAAGGTATCGCAAAGGATGGAGTGCTGCCGTAGATCGTTACCAATTGATCGTCGGCCGGATAATAATGATCCAGCGAGCCTGGCAGAAACAGAGTCGGTACACTAATCTTTGATTTGCCGGTGATATTGCGATAATCATGGTCGGCATCACCAATCAGGAACAGGCAGGTGGGGGTGGTTACCCAGTTTTCCAATGCCCACTGCATGAATGTTCTGATCGCGATTGGATCGGGGTTACCGCCTGAAAAATCGTTATACACCTGTTCCAGAGTTATGAAGACTGAATTACCACGATGCTGAACCAGTGGATCGACGATCGACTCATAAGCGGCGGGACCAATAATCACATGGTCGAAGCCGGCACTGATATTTCTGATTGCATTAAACTCCGGCCAGGCTTGTTCAATAATTGCTATTGAGTTGACATTGGAATAATTAAATACTGCAAAATGTCGCACGATTTCAGGTGTGCTCGCAAAATCAACCACAAAACCGCCCTGAGTTTCTTGAGCAGATATTTTTAGTGGTGCGGCAGGATTTGATAT
>JABMPO010000050.1 GCA_013203015.1 Fidelibacterota bacterium | reverse complement strand
GGTTGATCATGTACACACGCCAAAATCCTTTTCAGTGCGGGGCGGAATTGTGGATGTTTTTACTTTGTCGGCCGGATTGCCGACCCGGATAGAGTTCTTTGGCAACGAAATAGAATCCCTGCGATCTTTCAACCCCCTTTCGCAGAGAACCGTACAAACTCTATCAATCTATGAAATCCCCCCCCCTCCCACAGCTCCGACAGATAAGCTGGTGCCCCTGTCAGAGGTTTTGCCGAATAAATTTACTTTCATTGAACTTACCGAAAATTCAGGTGAAATCACCATCCATATCAACGGTGGCGGTCAAGTTGATCATATTATCTGCCAGACCAATAGCTTCGCCCATCACAGTTGGGAGACAAAAAAAGCTGTAGTTGAGCGTGCCGCTGAACAGTTGGGCCACGAGCATCTTTTCCTTTTGTTTAGCACTTTGGAACAACGTACAATTTTAGAGAAAAGGTTTGGTCCAAATTTTCTTTTATTACAACTACCTTTGCAGCAAGGTTTTGTTCTGCCGGAATACAACCTGGCTTGTTTTACTTATGGAGAATTATTTCAGGTATCAACTAAACCGCGGCGGCAATGGGCCGGAATTACCGGCGGTTCAACTCATAAACCAATCGGATCACTCGATTCTCTGGACTGGGGCGACCTCCTCGTTCATCAGGATTTTGGGGTTGGTCTGTATCGCGGCCTAAAGCAGATCAAAGGTAAAACTGTTGTTCAGGAGTGCATCCGTATCGAGTTTGCCGATAACGGCACTGTTTATGTTCCCATAGATAAATTTTCACGCGTTCATAAATATATTTCTGCAGGTGAGTCGAATCCCAAGCTTTCACAACTCGGTACTTCCCACTGGGAGCGCCAAAAATTAAAAACCCGCAACTCGGCCGCTGCCGTCGTAAAAGAGCTGATTGACTTATACGCCCAGCGCAGCCAGCCACGTGGATTTACCTATCAACCGGATCAAGAATTGGTTGATGAGCTAAAAGCTTCTTTTCCGTATGAGGAAACCCCCGATCAGGCGCTGGCAATTCAAAACTCGCTTAAGGATTTTGAAAAAATAACCCCCATGGATCGACTGATCTGTGGTGATGTAGGGTTCGGAAAAACGGAGGTGGCGTTGCGCGCAGCAATTAGTGTTATCAGCAGCGGCTATAAAGTAGCCTTTCTGGCACCAACAACCATTTTAGTGAACCAACACTACCTCACCTCTAAAAACCGACTTAACCCAATCGCCGTCAGGGTCAAAATGCTATCACGATTTCGCAGCCCTAAAGAACAAAAGCAGATTGTGGCAGATCTTGCCAGCGGTAAGATTGATTTAATCGTCGGTACACACCGTTTGTTATCATCAGATGTGAAAATTCCCCGCCTGGGATTACTAATTGTTGATGAAGAACATCGTTTCGGTGTAAGGCATAAAGAACGAATAAAACAACTGCGGAAGAATGTGGACGTGATGACTTTAACGGCCACACCAATTCCCCGCACCCTACAACAATCGTTGATCGGCATCCGTGATATCAGCAAAATAGAGACGCCACCAAAGGAACGTTTGCCAATCCGCACATCGATTCATTATTTTAATTGGGCAGAAATCTTTAAAGCACTACGGCGTGAATTTGACCGTGGTGGCCAGGCTTTTTTCCTGCACAACAATATCGAAACCTTACCTTTCTACCAGGAGCAGATTCAAAACTATTTTCCAGAAAAAAGTATCGCAATTGCCAGTGGTCAAATGAATAGTCGTTTGCTGGAAACAACCATGCTGGATTTTTTTGATGGTAAAATAGATTTACTGGTTTGCACGACCATCATTGAGTCGGGGCTCGATATTGCCAACGTAAATACAGTTATTATCGACGATGCTCAGCGCTTCGGTCTTGCTCAAACCTACCAGATCAGGGGCCGGGTAGGTCGCAGTAATCGACAAGCCTATTGTCTGCTGGTAATACCAAAAAAACTCAAACTTTCTCAAAAAGCCTATCAACGCCTTAAGGCAATCGAATTTTACTCAAATCTGGGGTCGGGCTATGATATCGCTCTCAAGGACTTAGAAATCAGGGGCGCCGGTAATCTGTTTGGGTTTGAGCAGAGCGGGCAAATATCCACGGTGGGGTTTGAGCTTTACTGTAAGATTTTAAAAGACGCCATTGATGATGCTCTTGGTAATCAGAAAAAAGAACTTGTGTCGGCACGTATTATCTTCGGTGGCGAAGCCTTGTTTCCGGCCGAATATATGAGCATTGTTCAGGACCGTCTTTTATTTTATCAAAAACTGGTGGCAGCTGACACGCTTGAAAGTCTCAACCAAATTGTTGAAGAAATCCGTGATCGATACGGTCGCTTTCCGGAAGAAGTCCGGAATCTATTCACCGTGTCCCGCCTGCGCATTTTGTCCATTGGCAGTGGTTTAAGCACATTAAATATCGATTCTGAATTAATTAGCGGAACAGTTACTCAAAACACACGTTTTCATGATCCGGTGGAGATGATGTCCAGTTTGGAAACTCTGTTAAAATCAATGGGGCGACCCTATCGCTTCAGCGTTAATAAACACAATCAGTTTAGCTTTGAATTAAACAGTGAAACGTTGATATTATCGAAGAAATTTGGTTTGCAAATTGTTAAATTGTTTTCAAAGACGATAGAGGATTAATTTAGTCGATGAATCATAATACAAAATTGTTATTTTACTTGACGTTGTTGGTCACAATTACAGTCTTGGGTTGTGCGGTTAAAAAGCCCGGTGGTCGAGTTGTGGCCCGGGTAGGAAAATCGGTCCTTACGCAGAACAATCTTGAGCATATTTTGGGAGACCGGGCATTGTCAAAGAATAATGCCGCTAAAACAGTCTTCCAGTGGGTCAACGATGAACTCCTTTACCAGGCTGCCTTGAAACAAGGGTTGCAACATGATAAATCCATCCAGGATGCAATTGATCATTTTCGCCGCGAATTACTGGGGCGAACTTATCTGGAAACCGCAATGACCTCCGGTATTTATGTCGCCCAAAGCGCTATTAACGCTGCTTATGAAAAAAATCTTGAAAATTTTTATCTACCGATTGATGAGGCGCGAATTAATCATTTTATTGTTGAAGATCGAACTACCGCCCGACGTATAAGGCGAATACTGATACGGGGTCGTTCGGGTGCTGACCGAAAAGAAATTTTTGCAACCTATCCCGTTGAAACCGTAACCGTAAAGCGCGGATCCCTTCTGCCTCCAATCGATGAAGCTCTTTTCGGTTTGAACTCGCGGGGAACTGTGATCGGTCCAATTTCAACCGATTTCGGTTACCATGTAATTGAAGTACTAAAACGATATAAAGAAGGCTCTTACCGTGATCTGGACGATGTTTTTGACGAGTTACGTCATCAATTATTCCAGAACCATGCTTCTTTGAAGTCCATTAAAATATTAGATAGTTTACGGTCGGTAACAGACGTAGTAATAAATTTGGAGAATATTAATCAATGAAATTTTTTAAAGCCCAATTTTTATGTATCGCTTTCTTGTTTGGCCTTGTGCATGCTCAACAGGAAAGCATGGTCATCGATGGTCTGGCCGCAATCGTTGATGATCACATTATTCTCAAAAGCGATGTGGCGCAATTGGTCCAAATGACCGCCGTTCAGCAGCGAATTAATCCGCAATTGGAACCGGAACGGTTACTTAAGCTGCAAGCCGATGTGTTACAATCAATGATTGATCAGAAAATAATCCTGGAGATGGCTAAAATTGACTCCATCGAAATTAAGGAGAAAGAAGTTGAGCAGGCTCTTGACCAGCAGATTGAATACATGATTTCCCAGGCTGGCGGTGAAGAGCAGGCTGAAGAAATGCTGGGGCAATCCTTGAAGTCCCTGCGCCGAGAATACCGCCCGGATATGCGCGACCGAATGATTACCGAACGCTATCAGCAACAACTTCTATCATCAATGACCGCCAGTAGACAAGAGGTGGTTACTTTTTTTAATACCTTTCGCGACAGTCTGCCCGTCTTTCCCACTAAGATTAATCTTTGGCATATTTTAATACCGATTGAAGCAGGTGAAAAGAGTCAGGGTTCAGCGTTGGCTAAAATAAGGGAATTACGCGATAGAATAATTGGCGGTGAAGCTTTCGAAGATTTGGCCAAACAATTTTCTCAGGACCCCGGATCTGCGCCAAGCGGTGGAAGTCTTGGTCTTGTTCGACGCGGTTCACTGGTCTTGGAATTTGAGTCAGTTGCTTTTACGCTGCCAATCAATGAAATTAGCCAACCGGTAAAAACATCTTTTGGTTATCATCTGATCCAACCAGTAGAAAAACAGGGCGAGAAAATCAATGTTCACCATATCCTCATTATTCCGGAAATAACGGAAGCCGACGATTCCGAAGCTTATCAGTTTGCAGCTACAATCAAAGACTCAATCTCATCGCTGGATACCTTTATTAAAATGGCAAAAGCCCATTCCATAGATGAAGAAACTCGGAGTTTTGGTGGTGATCTTGGTTGGGTTGACCCTAATGAATTTCCCATTCCTGAGGTAGCTCAGATCATTAATTATCTGGAAATGAAACAGTGTAGTCCGCCGGTTAAGACTAGTTATGGTTACCACCTGTTCTGGATCGAAGATACAAAAAGAGGTGGTAAAGCGGATATCAATATCCACTGGGCGGACTTGGAAATGATGGCTAGTGAATATAAAAAGACCCAATGGTATGGCAACTGGATTAATAAAGCACGGGAAAAATTTTACATCCGAATCATGGAATAATCCAGTTTTCCACATAATTAACAACTTTGTTTACACAAGCCCTTTTTGTCACCTTTATAAACCAGATAACGGATAATATTGTAACCAATATGCCGGTTTACCCACAACTATGAACACAGTATCCACATCAAGCAGTTCATTAAGTGATTCTATTTTACCCAGAGCAAAATTAATACTGTTATTAACACCGGTAAGTCCGGTTATCAACAACATCCACAGACCTAATAAATAATCTTATTTTTAAATATAATATATATAAATTAATAATAGTTCTTACAGGAGAGAATTTTAAAAACGGCTTGTTAAAAGAAGCTGTTCTCGTTAACATTGTTGGCCTTTTCTAAACGAAAAATTGATCGCTAACCATTAACCCATTTTGGGACTTTTATGAAGATTTCTACTTCAAAATCCGAATTGCAATCAGCATTGCAAAAATTATCAAAAGCAACACCTGCCCGCTCAACACTTCCAATTCTGAACAGCGTACTGTTTGTCGCTGACAATGAAGGCGTATTACTGCGTGCCACCGATCTCGAAATAACTATTATTACACCGCTCGAGGCCAGCCTTGAAGAAACCGGTTCCGCTGCCATTCCATTGCACACGTTACTGGAAATAACCAATGAATTACCGGACACGCGCATTTCTTTGACAGTTGATGCGCAAAACCGGGTAAAATTGAATACCGATTTTGGTGTTTATGATTTGATGGGCAAACCCGCTGAGGAGTTTCCAGCCATACCCGATGTGGATGGCGAAAACTCTTTGACAATGGATACCAGTGTCATTCGAGATATAATCGAAAACACTAGTTTTGCAGTCAGTAAAGATGAGTTAAAACCAGCGCTTACTGGTGTCCTCTTCCAATTTGGATCTGATAAACTCACTGCCGTTGCCACCGATGGTCACCGCTTGGTGCGTTATATACGCAGCGACTATCAACAGGAAAATTATAATGGAGATATTATCGTTCCCCGAAAATTTTTGGGATTGGTTGGTAATTTCCTCGGGGAAGCTGAATTGATAAACCTTGATGTTGGGGACAAACACCTGACTGTTAAAATTGGGCGTAATAAGATTATTACCCGCTTAATAGACGAACGCTTTCCGGACTATGAAAGCGTTATCCCCCGTGACAATGAAAAGCAGTTGTTGGTTGACCGTGAAATTATTTTAGGCGCCGTCAGGAGAGTATCAATATTCTCGAATAGATCAACCCACCAGGTCGCCTTGAGAATAATTGATGGAAAAGCAACCATAACAACCGAAGATCCGGAGAAAGCATCCAGCGCCCAGGAAAACCTTGAGGCGGAGTATTCCGGAGACGATCTTGTAATTGGGTATAACGCCAATTATCTAAAAGATATATTATCCCACTTAAAAGCGAATAAAATCACAATAAAACTGAAAACAGCCATTAGCGCGGCCCTATTTTACCCCGAAGAACAGATTGAAAATAGTGATTTAACCATGTTGTTAATGCCAATTCGTCTGAATGATTAAAGGTTGTTTTTCAGACAACCCATTCTCCCGGCAAAACAACACCGATCATCTGTTTTATAATTTCCAATAATGCCTGTCAAGGACATTAGCATACGGAATTTTCGCAACCATCACCAATCCCGCTATGAGCTTGGTAATGGGATCACGGTTTTTTGGGGTGAGAACGGTTCCGGAAAAACATCAATTCTGGAAGCAATCTATATTCTGGCATATGGTCGCAGTTTTCGAACTAATAAATTACTTGAAACGCTTCAGATTGGCGGCGCTGCAATGAATATCACCGGCAATTTTGTCAGGAAAAAAAACGATTATAGAATAGAGTTAAATCAACTTCAAGATGGTAAAAAACGATTTATTATGAATGGTCAGCCAGTGCGAGGAACGCGAGATTTGATTGGTTTGAACCCGGTGGTAGTTCTTAGCCCGGAAGAGCAGATAATTACCAAAGGCGCTCACAGTAATCGAAGAGCGTATTTTGACCGAGTTTTTTCGGTTGTGAACAGGGATTATGTTAACTTACTAATCGAATACACGCGGTCATTGAAACAACGAAACAGCGCCCTGCTGCAATTGTCAATGGGAACTGTTCCCGTTTCAGCCGTTACTGCCTGGGATGAACC
>JABMPO010000353.1 GCA_013203015.1 Fidelibacterota bacterium | reverse complement strand
GGGAGAAGGCGCTTTTGGAGAGTTTATTAGTAATGGACTATTACAGATATCACTCTCGTTTTTATTCCTGGTTGCAACAGCCTTAGTTATTTGGCGGGGCATCAAGCAGGGAATTGAAAAGGCCGCTCGGATTCTAATGCCGGTGCTGTTTGCCATTATCATTTATCTACTGATTATGGTTTTATTTCTGCCTGGACGCAACGAAGCCCTGCAGTTCATTTTTAATCCCAATTTTTCCGAATTGCCAACTGCCGGAATCCTCGAAGCAGTTGGACATGCCTTTTTTACACTTTCACTGGGCATGGGAGCCATGATTACTTATGGTTCCTACATGAAAACCAGCGATTCCATCTCCCGGAATGCGGCTTTAGTGGTTTTACTTGACACCCTGATTGCCATTTCCGCCTGCATAATAATGTACACTATTATATTTACTGTCCCCGACGTAAAAAGTAGTGTCTCAGGTTCCACGGTGGGAATGTTATTTATTACCCTGCCGGATCTACTTTACACCCATGTTCCATTTGGCAAGTTAATCGCACCCATATTCTATATCTTAATAGGGTTTGCGGCATTGTCATCGACAATTTCGCTACTGGAAGTTATCGTATCGCTATTGATCGATAAGCTGGGCATGCCGCGCCATAAAGCCACTTTGATCGGCACTGGTACAACCTTTATTGTATCATTCTTTGCCGCCCTGTCTTTGGGAGCGGTGCCGGCACTGTCGAATTTTTCCTTTTTCGGCGAAGGCAAAGAAGGCGTCTTAAATACCCTGGATCATCTCGCGGCTAATTGGATGTTGCCGATTGGCGGACTTTTTGTGACGATCTTTATCGGTTGGGTGCTCGATAAAAAAATTACCGAGGAAGAGATTGGTAAATACAATTCCGATGGTTCCGTAAGATTTACTTATTCAATGTTCAGGATTTTTATCCGTTATGTGGCGCCGATTGCTATCTTGGCGGTCATAATAGCTGTTATCCTGGGGAAAGATTTCAGTTAACCGGCAATATTTAAGGATACATCATTGTGATTATAGCACGATTAATACCGCAAGAAACCGAGCGCTACACGAAAGCCCGAAAACTAGTGTCCCAATTGGACTGGCTGAAATTGCTGCGCTGGGATTTATTTTTTGTTATCTGGACTTATTTACTGGCCGGTTTGGGCGCTGCCGGAATGCAAAATGACCGCTTTTTGTATTGGAATAAAAGCCTGAGTCTGGATGCGACTCTGCTGTTCATTGGCGTGACATTTTTACTGGCGGGATTATTCGGATTGAGTAATCGGAGAAATATTGAAGCCAGTAATCTGCCCAAATGGACTGGAAACCTGTTTTGGGGGTTGGCAATATTGGGAATAATCAGCCTGTTGATTTCGCACCTATTGGTTTTATTGCCAATGGCATTATTGATTTTAGTATTGGGTCCCCTTTCAGGATTCAGCCCGTTTAACCTGAAACAGCGGTCAATAAAATATTTCCTGATCCATGGCGGTGCTGCCGCTCTGCTGTTTTTAACCGGCTGGCTATTCAAAGATGGAATTATCAGTGTTGGTTTATGGCGGGGCATTCCCTATTTATTAGGTTTTTGGGCGGTACTGTTGGTTTACTGGATTCCGTTGGAAGTTACCGAGCAGAACTTGCCACTTAAATTATCTGATAACCGGTTGCGCTTTTTGTTTCTGATTATTGCCTTTACAATGACTGCCGGAGCGACAGTCCTGGGATTTATGAATGATGATCCCGTAATCAGTACTGCCGCCTGTGTTTATTTGCCTTTCTTGATTGTAGCATTATTATTTCCACCACATTTCCGGCATATTTTACGCTGTCGCATTTATCCAATCTTCATTTTAAGCATGCTGGTTGCGGTACAACAGCCCTGGTTTTTATTGCCCCTGGGATTGAATTTCTGGTTGTTACGCAGTTTCCATTATCTGCAATCAGGATTTCCACAGCCAACCTTCCGGGTCGATTATGATTGAAATTGCTGAAGGAAAATGTGATTTCTGCGGTACTTGTGTCGGCGTGTGTCCAGTCGATTGCATCGAACTGCAGGAAGCACTGATTCGAATTGATCATTCAATTTGCATCGACTGTGATTTATGTGTATTCATTTGTCCAATTGAGGTATTAAGTCATGTGGATGAATAAAGCATTTGACGTGATCGTTGTTGGCGGTGGGCCAGCCGGATCGACCTTTGCCTACCATGCCGCACAGGGCGGACTGTCGGTGTTGATGCTGGAAAAAGACCGTGATATTGGCATGCCGGTACGCTGCGGTGAGGCTGTGAGCGATGCCGGTTTGCGGATATTCCATGAACCACGCCCGCGCTGGATACGATCGACGATCAACCGGATCAAACTGGTTGCGCCCAATTTTACTGAGATCGAGTTTGATCTAAAGGAAAAAGGCTACATTCTTGACCGGCGTGTATTTGATTATGATCTGGCTCATTTTGCAGCCGAACAAGGAGCTGAAATTGTCACCAAAGCCTATGTCAGCGGCTTGATAATCGAAGACGACCGGGTTTGTGGTGTGTCCGGACATTATTTGAATGAGCCGTTTACATTGCGGGCAAAACTGGTCATTGGGGCTGATGGTGTCGAAAGCCGGGTCGGGCGTTGGGCTGGCATCAAGACCCAGTTGAAAATGAAAGATATGGAATCGGCCATTCAGAAAACTATCGGCGGGATTGATCTGGATGAAAATACTTTTGAATTTTGCCTGTCGCGGAACTGGGCTCCGGGCGGTTATGTTTGGGTTTTCCCTAAGGGACCGCATTCAGCAAATGTCGGTCTGGGAATCTCCGGCACTTTTGCCAGAGAAGGTAAGGCCGCTCACCGTTTTTTGGACGAGTTTCTGGAGCGCCGCTTCCCCAATTGTTCGGTTCTGACTACCGTTGTTGGTGGCATCCCGGTGGACAAGACCCTCAAACAGATTACTGCCGATGGATTAATGCTGATTGGTGACGCTGCCCATACAGTTAATCCAACGACCGGCGGTGGAATTATCTCCGGAATGCGCAGCGGGCAGGTGGCGGCCGAAGTCACTGTGGAAGTATTGAAGGCGGGAAAACCAGCGTTACAATCAAATCTAACAGACTATCCGCGCAACTGGCATAAGATTGGCGGCAAGAATC
>JABMPO010000352.1 GCA_013203015.1 Fidelibacterota bacterium | reverse complement strand
GCTGGAATGGCGGAATTGAATTTAAACGTCTATGTCGACGGAGTATTACATAGTAATTCCCCGCTGCTGCTTTTAGTTGGAAAAACACCGGTGTTAATGGTGGATGATGATCAGGGCGCCGGATCCAATATGGAAGATTTTTACACCGGCATCTGGGATGAACAGGATATAAGGTACGGTGTATGGGATCATAGCATTCAGGGATCACCACCTGCCGATTTTCTGGCAGCTTTCCCAATTATAGTGTGGATGTGCGAATGGGCATTCCCAACTTTGGATGATGATGATCGGGAATCGTTGCAACAATATTTAGATTCAGGAGGAAATCTTTATATCTCCGGACAGGATTTGGGTTGGGATTTGAACGAGAATCCTGGCACTGATGATAATATTTCCTTTTTTGAAAACTATTTACATGCTTCCTGGGGTGGCGATCATTCCGGTTCAATGGCGGTAAATGGCGTTTTTGGAGATCCCATCGGTCACGACCTGAGCTTCGATATTTATCAACCTGGCTATCCTGCCGGCAGTCAATACCCCGATCATTTTTATCCTGATAGCGAAGCTGTGAAAATATTCGAATATGATAATGGCCGAACCATGGGCCTGAGATATTCAGGCGACTATAAACTCGTTTACACCGGAGTCGGATTGGAAACATTCGGCAGTTACATGTTTTCAGATCCATCACTTGATATAAATGATGTCCAGCGTACTGTACTAAACCGCATCCTGAGCTATCTTAACTTTATTGGGCATGAAGCTTATACAGACACAGAAGACACCACCAGCAATTTTGACGTGTCTATTACCATTACCGGGGATGTTGCTGATCTTAGCAGTGTGAATCTTCATTATAAAAATGACAATTTATCAGAATTTGTTGAGGTTGCCATGGCCGACAGCGGTCAAGGTCAGTACGCCGCCACGATACCAGCACCAATGAATTCATCCAATATTGAATATTATATAAAAATTGCTACGACCTATTATGAATGGACCAACCCTGTGGGCGCACCAACCAATTCATTCTTATTCTATGCAGGATTGGATACGATTTCACCGGTTGTTTTGTCAGTTAACTCATTTGACAATAGAATTGATCGTTCGGGGTTGGAACAAGTAATAAGTTTTGTATCGGATAATATCGGCGTTGATAGTGTGCATTTAAACTGGTCAACAAACATTGATCCCTCGATAATACATCGCATGCCAATGATTTCAAATGGAGTCAGTTGGGTGGGTGATATTGTCTATGAAAATTTGCCCGGTAACACAACAATTACCTATTTCGTGGAAGCAATGGATATATCCCATAACAATATGGGTTATTCTCAACCGCTATCATTTACAATAGTCAATTCTGCTCTCTTAACAGCTTGGGAGTACCAAGACGTAAGTGGTTGGGACACGGGAGATGGGTGGGGTATTCAGTACATTAATGCCGACAATGGTTATGGGATGAATGATTCTCCTGGTGGATTTTACGAGAATAATGCCAATAATAATCTAACGTTGATTGAACCTTATGATTTATCCGATTATAACAGTGCTTATTTGCAATTCTACAGCGGCGCATTGATGGTTCTGAATGAAGATTTCGGGTATATCGAATTGTCTGGCAATGGAGTTGATTGGACGACAGTATCCTCCACTACGGGTTTCAATAGCATGGACCTTACTACCCTGGATGTTAGTGATTATATCACTGATGGTGTTTATATCCGTTTTCGTATGACATCGGATTCAGCCAATGCCCATCAGGGCTGGTTTATTGATGATATTACCTTATTAGTGGACACCACAATATTCTTGTCCAGTAGCTCAGAAATATCATCACTGCCAGCAAAATTTCATATTGCCCAAAATTATCCCAACCCATTCAATCCGTTCACAACTATTCGATACGAACTACCTCAAAAGTCGGAAGTCCAGATCACCATTTATGACCTGCTTGGCAGAAAAGTGACAACGCTGGTAACAGGAGCACAGGATGCTGGTTATAAATCGGTGCAATGGGATGCTACCGATATCGC
>JABMPO010000351.1 GCA_013203015.1 Fidelibacterota bacterium | reverse complement strand
TTTGATGGATTTTTTCCGTCCTGGTCCCGGTAACCACCACCTCATTCAGCTGAAAAAACGTCTCCGATAATTTGATGATCAATGGATCGTTATGCTCAGCTTTAACAGATAACCTCTTATCCTCATAAGCGATATGAGAAATAAAAATTGTGTAAGTCCCCACAGGCAAATTTGTAATGGCAAAATTGCCGTCTATGTCGGTCGCAGCACCAGTATTCATTCGCTCGACGATTACATTGGCATTGATAACCGGCTCGCCGGAAGTAGCATCAATAACCCTACCGCTGATATTTGTGGCTCTCAGTGCAGTGCTGGTGATTAACAAGCACAGGATTGGTAGTAGGATTCGCGAGTGGGGCATGGGTGTGGATTAATATTTTGTCTGAGATTAATGGGGCGCTGGTTCAGCGAAGTTCAATAGCAACCGTGTTACAATATCTTCGATTTCCGATTCGGTCACCTCACCTCGATCGGTACGGGTAAACACCATTTGATGAAAAACACCGCCAATCGCCTGCAGCATCAATTCCGGTTTCAAATTGGTGAATTGTCCTGCCGCAATTCCATCTTTCAATATTGCCAGAAGGGTGGCATACAAACGCTCCTGATAAGATTTCCAGGCTGGTTTTTCAGAATCTTTGGTGAGCATGCGAGCGGCGTTGAACAGAAACTCGAAGCGGGCACGTTCACCGTCTACGATCTCTGCCAGCTTTTTCAAAATTTTTAAAAAAGTTTCTTTAGGTGGATAATCAGAATGAATGATATCCTCAATACTGAGCCATAATTGTTCCCAGCCATCGACCATTATAGCGGTAAATACTTCGTCTTTGGATGGGAAATAATAGTAGAGGGTGCTTTTCCCGAAACCGGCCTTTTGGGCGATTTCGTCCATGGTTGCGTTTTCAACACCATTCTCCCGGAATACTTCCAGAGCGCCCTGGAGTATCCGCTGCTTGCGGGCTTGCCGCTCTTCAATTTTCCGATCAGTTAACATTGTAGAATGAACATTCTGTTTCTCGAATCATTGGTCGAAATTACGACTACAAAAATAGCGGTGCAAATATTTATACAAAAAAATAGGAAAATATTTATTATTGATTATTGGGTACGTTTCCAGGGCCAGAAAACGAATGGAATCAATACTAGCAATACATCGAAACGGAGACCAGTGATAAAAATAACCAGCGCGATCAGGATGCGTTTGCCCAGCGACGAAACCAGGAAAACCAGGATTCTATCCATCCAATTTGGACTGGACACTATTCAGTTTATCCTGCATTGATTGATCACGGTCGGTGCGTGTACCAAATTTTAGTGTGGATGTAATCCTTGGGGCACCCATCTCATGAACTCGCTCATGACATTTTTTGATAGCTGCAAAAACTTCATCCCATTCACCCTCGATGTCAGTGCCGTAGGAATGCAGCTGGTATTCCAATCCCGCCGTCGCAAGAATTTTTTCACATTCGGCTACATATTTCGAAACGGAAACGCCAACACCAATCGGCACAATACAGAAATCAGCGATAACTTTCATTGATTGGTCCAATATTTTGTAGTGAATTTACGGATATCAATCGGAGGTAGAGAATAAAGAGCAGAGGAAGTCGGGAACTGTGTTGATGATGGGTCGGAATGGTATATTGTTTGAGTTCCTTTTCCGTAGCCGGTTCACGGTCCCCGAAATTTCTTGTTTTACTCCGTGTTCTCGGTGTCTCTGTGTCTCAATATTTATTGTTTTAAATATACAATCGCAGCATGAAACCTTTTGTAATTTGCCGCATTGGAGTGACCTATGTTTAGCAAACTTTTAGCACTTTTTATTGGAGTACCATTATTGGAAGTACTGATCCTGATTAAGCTGGGTGAGGTGATGGGATTCTGGAATACAATATTTTTGGTCATCGGTACCGGCGTTGTGGGTGCTTACCTGGCCAAATTATATGGTCTCACAATCTGGTATCAAATACAACAGGATTTACAGATGGGGCAAATGCCGGCTGATAAGTTAATGGACGGATTACTCGTTTTGGTAGGCGGAATTGTTTTACTGACGCCAGGTTTGTTAACCGATATTTTAGGCCTTGCTTTACTGTTTCCAGGCACACGTTACTTTTTCAAGCAGTGGTTGCGGGAGCGATTTACGACTATGGCGCAAAACCAACAAACCAATTTTTTTGCAAATAGTTGACACACTTTCAATCACTATAGATTTATTTACTACAGGGTTATTAGCTCAATGAAAATTTTAATGTATTTTACATTATTCAGCTTTGGTTCCTGGGGTCTGGTTGCCGGATTGATTCCCACTGCTGTTTCCGACATCTTCTGGGGCATGCTTGGACCCTGGTTGGTAGGTATAATTACTATGATTATAGTTAAACGAACCTATGATAAAGACCCCGAATCCGTGACAGCTTTGATGATGAAATCCTTTGTTGGCAAGATGATTTTTTATGGGATTTATATTTCGATATTAATACTTTTGACAGCTCTCCAAAAGGTCCAATTTATCATCAGTTTTACGGTCTATTTTATTGTCCTGCATATAATCGAAGCCTTATACTTCCAGACAATTTTTAAGCCTAAAAAGTCTTAATACTTGAATATTGAATAAATGAGCGCAACGGAACATGGCAGCGGTACTAGTGAATTCGATGCTGGCGAGGTTATTATTCAGCATGTCTCCAACAGTTCTATAGATCACCCGATCCTGGAGCTGCCGATAATTTTTGGCATTAATTTTTCCATCACGAAACATGTGCTGATGATCTGGCTGGTGGCTATATTTGTATTCACAGTGATCACTTGGGCAATCCGAAAGTATGTCAGGCAGGAGCAGCCGGTCCCCAGTGGATTTATGAATGCCCTGGAGGCGGTGATTCAGTTTATTAGAGATTCGATTGTCCGACCTAATGTTGGTGAAAAATTCACTAATACCTGGGCGCCATTGATTCTCACTTTTTTCTGTTTTATCCTAACCGCTAATGCCATCGGATTAGTTCCGATTTTCGATCTTATTGGAGCAATAAACAGATTTGTACTTGGTGTCCCCAGCACTGATTCTCACAATTTTATAAATAAATTACTTCATGGTGGTGTAACTGCTACTGGCAATTATAATGTTACCGCGGCGCTGGCAATCATCACCTTTTTCAGCATTATGATAGCTGGAACAAAAGCCCATGGATTTCTTACCCACTGGAAGAATTTAGTGCCATCGGGTTTGGCCTGGCCGATTTACATTTTATTGATTCCAATTGAATTGATCGGTATGCTCGTTAAGCCTTTCGCTTTGACTATGCGTCTGGCAGCCAATATGACCGGTGGACATATTGCGATTCTGGCGATTCTATCATTTGTTTTCATCTTTTCTTCATTATTTTCATCAACCCTGGCAGGAATTGGCGCTGGGGTGCTTGTTTCAGTCCCGCTGGCAGTAGGCATTTCGGCCTTGGAAATAATTGTTGTATTAGTTCAAGCTTATGTTTTCACCATGCTGACTGCGGTATTTATCGGCATGGCAATCAATGTACACCATTAATCGGAGGTTATTAAAAATGACACGTACTAGAAAATATGCAATCGTGACCTGGTTAGCTCTCTTTGTGATGCCGGCGATTGCCCCGGTTCTGGCTGCTGAAGGCAGTCTGAACTTGCATTATTTTGGCGCCGCCATTGGCTTGGGTATCATTGTTGTTGGTGCCGCCCTTGGTATCGGTAAATTTGCCGCGGCCGCTGCCGAGAGTATTGCTCGTCAGCCCGAAGCCGCCGCCCAGATCACCGGCGCCATCAATCTGCCGCTCTTCCTGCTGGAAGGGGTTGCGATTCTGGCGGAAGTGTTCGTGCTGTTAATCGTATTGATGAAATAAAACGGCCGTAGTCAATTTTAATCGTGGATATAGCCGATGATAAAACCTTCGGTACATCCAATGACTAAATGTCCGGTCACTAAAAGACCAAATTATGAATAATCCCCTTGTTCAACCCGATCCGGGTCTGTTCATCTGGACGATCCTGGTTTTCCTGATTTTGCTGGGAATGTTAACCAAGTTTGCCTGGAAACCTTTGCTGGCACTGTTGGATAAACGCGAAAAGACCATCCGTGATTCTTTGAATGATGCGGAAAAAGCGCGTACGGAATTAGAACAGCTCCAACAGAAATCGGAAGAATTGATCGCCCAGGCCCGCACCGAAGCCCAGAATATCGTGGCTGCCGGCAAGGCCGCCGGTGAACAGCTTAAATCCGATACCCTGGAAAACGCCCGTCAACAGGCTGACGTCCTGATTAAAAATGCCGGGAATCAAATTCAGGCAGAAAAGGAAAAAGCCATTTCTGAGATAAAAGCGGAAGCGGTCGACCTGTCGCTGGCAATAGCCGGTAAACTGATCCGCAAGAATCTGTCAAAGTCCGATAACCAGGCTCTGATCGACGAAACGGTGAATAGTATCCAAAAACGAAATGAAGCCTGACAAGCGAGCTCGACTATACGCTCAAGCCCTGTTTAATGTGGCTCGGCAAACTGACAGTATTCTGGCAGTACGCGATTCCATGCTGGTAATCGCCTACCTGCTGAAAAAGGATGCCTTGTTCAAGGTGTTTTTCCAGACCGCTAAAATAAAGCCGCTGGAAAAAGTAGAAATTCTGGATTCGATTTTGCAGGATCACTGTCATGCTATAACGGCGGAATTCTTCGCCTTGTTGTCGGAACGGAAGGAATGGAAACAATTTGTTCCCACTTTGCGGGCTTACCAGACCATTCAGCGTGCTACTTTAGACGTGGTAACTGTGACCGCATCCCTGGCCAGCGAACTGGATTCAGCTATAGTCAAAGATATTGAAAAAGTCCTGCAAGCGCGGTTGGCTAAACCCGTGGACTTCACCACCGTGATTGAACCGGACCTGTTGGGTGGACTCAAACTACGGATTGGGAACCTGTTTGTGGACGGATCGATTGCGACCCGTTTGGAACGGCTGCGGCACGATCTGCTGCAATCATAACTTTATAGAGAAATATGGAAATCAGAACAGAAGAAATTCGATCTTTATTACGCGAACAGATCGACAAATTCGATGTGGCCGTTGATGTTTCGGAAGTCGGCGAAGTTATTGAAATTGGTGACGGTATTGCCCGTTGCTCCGGCCTGGAGAATGTCATGTCCTCCGAGCTGGTCGAGCTGCCTAATAACGTATTTGGCATGGCCCTGAATCTGGAAGAAGATAATGTAGGTTTGGTGCTATTCGGTGAGAGCCATCTGGTGAAGGAAGGCGATCTGGCCAAGCGAACCGGTGCCGTGGTTGAATGTGGTGTCGGACCGGAAATGCTGGGCCGGGTAGTGAATCCCCTGGGGCAAGCCATCGATGGAAAAGGTACGATTAACGCCAAGGAAAAACGCCGCATCGAACGCAAAGCCCTTGGTGTACTCCAACGAGCCCCGGTGAAACAACCCCTGCAGACCGGCTTGAAAGCCATTGATAGTATGATTCCGATCGGTCGCGGCCAGCGTGAGCTGATCCTTGGTGATCGCCAAACCGGTAAAACTGCTATTGCTATCGACACGATCCTGAATCAAAAGGATACTCACAAAGGTGCTGATGCTGTTTTTTGTATATACGTTGCCATTGGACAAAAAGCCTCCACCGTAGCCCGGGTTGTGGCAGAACTGGAAGCTAAAGGCGCCATGGAATACACGATTGTGGTGGCTGCCAATGCTTCCGATCCGGCTCCCATGCAATTTATCGCACCCTATGCCGGTGCCACCATGGGTGAATATTTCCGTGATAAAGGTCAGCATGCTCTGATCGTTTA
>JABMPO010000350.1 GCA_013203015.1 Fidelibacterota bacterium | reverse complement strand
CTGCAGATGCCCGGAGCAAAATTTAAAATAGAACTGTCACAGATAATTGATGAAAAATCTTTTGTTTCCTATGATGGTCAATCGGTAAAATATAGCGCCGATGGTTATGATTTTGTCCAATTTCTGCTTAGCGCCAATCCCGGCGAAAAACTCAAACCTTTGACTGAAATCGCTTCCGGCGGTGAAGTCTCCCGTATAATGCTGGCAATTAAAACCATATTACAGAATGGTGATCCGGTTGACACATTGATTTTTGATGAAATCGATTCCGGCATATCCGGCACCGCCGCCGAAAAAGTTGCTGAAAGTCTTGTTAATCTGGCTCGTAATAAGCAAGTGATTTGTATAACCCATTTACCACAAATAGCCGTTCGCTCCCACAATCATTTACAAGTCAATAAAATTATCTCTCATAACATCACAACAGTATCGGCACGCTATTTGAACAATGAAGAAATAATCAGGGCTCTGGCACAATTGACTGCCGGTAATAAATATGTTGCCGAAGACTTATCAGCGGCTAGAGCCATGTACGAAAGATATCATGGATAAATTGATTATCGATGGCGGCCGGGAACTCACTGGTGAAGTGAATATCAGTGGTGCTAAGAATGCCGTTTTACCCATAATGACCGCGGCTTTGCTGGTTGATGGTCAGGTATGCATCAAACGAGTGCCCAGATTACGTGATACCGGCACAATGGTTAAATTGCTCGAAATTGTCGGTGCACGAACCGAGCTGACCGGCGATGTACTGGAAATTGATGGGAGTACGGTTAACAATCCCGAGGCTCCGTACGAACTGGTGAAAACCATGCGTGCATCATTTTATGTGCTGGGACCGCTATTAGCTCGGTTTGGGCGGGCCAAAGTATCGCTGCCCGGTGGCTGTGCCTGGGGTCCGCGTCCGGTGGATTTACACTTAAAAGGTCTTGAAAAGTTAGGTGCGAAAATTACGCTGGAAGGTGGCTACATCATTGCCGAAGCCAAGCGTCTTAAAGGAAATCGTATTCGATTTGAGATATCTTCTGTAGGGGCAACGGGAAATATCATTATGGCTGCTGCGCTGGCTGATGGAACCTCGGTAATTGAGAACGCCGCCCGCGAACCGGAAATAGTTCAATTATGTGAATTCATTAATTTAATGGGCGGGAAGATCAACGGTGTTGGCAGCGATGAATTAACCATTACAGGTGTTACCAGTCTTAAACCGGCCAATATCACTGTAATTCCTGATCGAATTGAAGCCGGAACCTTTTTAATGGCTGGCGCCATGCTGGGTGATATTAAGTTAATAAATGCCAAGGCTTCCCATTTAACTACGGTCTTGGATAAACTCGAGGCCACCGGTGCCGTAATTGATATTAATGAAGACAGTATCAGAATCAAGCAGACTTCCGAAATCAAACCAGTTGATGTTACTACCGCGGTTTATCCCGGTTTTCCCACTGACCTACAGGCTCAATGGATCGCCATGATGAGCAAGAGTACCGGAACAGCCGTCATCACTGATACAATTTATCAGGATCGATTTGCCCATATCCCTGAATTAAGCCGATTGGGAGCTAATATTCGATTGGAAAAAAATGAGGCAATTGTACGTGGTACTGAGCGGCTAAAAGGTGCACCGGTCATGTCAACCGATATCCGGGCCAGCGCTTCGCTGATTCTGGCCGGTCTGGCAGCCCAGGGCCGCACTGACATCAGCCGGGTTTATCATATTGATCGGGGTTATGAGAATATTGAACAAAAATTCCGAAATCTGGGAGCGGCCATCCGTCGTGAATCGGAATAATCATGTCAGGATCTAACGGAGATCACAAATGAGAATTGTTATTATTGGCGCTGGTGAAGTCGGGTTTCATATTGCCAAGGCTTTAAGCCAGGAAGATTATGATATTACCGTAATCGAACTGGAACCGGATAAATGCCGGCGAATCGCTGAAAGCTTAGATGTAATTGTTGTGGAAGGCCACGGCGCCAGTCCCGGAAACCTGACAAAAGCACGGGTTCAGGAAGCTGAATATGTGCTTTGTGTTACCGGAGTAGATGAAGTAAATCTGATAGCGTCACAGCAGGCTCATGAATTGGGAGCTAAGAAGATAATTGCTCGCTTGCGTAATCAGCAGTATTCGGATAAAGAATCTATTATCCGTCCGGAAGGTTTTGGCGTGGATCATGTAATTCATCCGGAGAAGGCTGCTTGCCAGGAGATTGTTCGGTTAGTTCGCCGGACCTATGCCACCCAGGTAATGGAGTTTGAGGGCGGAAGATTACAGTTAATAGGTATTCGGCTCAAATCAAAATCGCCGCTCATTGGTAAATCAGTGCGCGAAGTGAATGAAGGTATATCCAATTTCAAATTTGGGATTGTCACAATTCTTCGAAAAGGAGAAAGCTATGTTCCCTGGGGTGATTTTGTGTTTGAGGAACTTGATGTGGGCTATTTTCTGATTCGTACCGATCGGGTGGATGATCTGATGCACATGCTGGGGAAACATACAACCAAGACCAAACGAGTTATGATAGTTGGAGGTACCAAGATCGGGCGTTCACTGGCGGAAGAATTGCAGAATGATATCTCGGTACGATTGGTTGAAGTCGACCGCTATAAAGCTGAATCGATTGCTACAATGCTGGAAAACACCATGGTATTAAATGGCGACGGCACCGATGTAGAATTTCTGCGTGCGGAAAATGTGGCTGAGTTAGATAGCTATATTGCTGTAACCCATAACGAACAAACTAATCTTTTATCAAGTTTGCTGGCCAAACATCTTGGAGCTAAACAGACAATCTGCCATATATCGACAACCGAATATTTGCCGGTGGTCAAGGAAATCGGCATAGATGCGGTAATCAGTAAAAATATTTCAACTGTTAATGCAATTTTAAAATTTATTCGCAGTGATCATTCCGAAACTTCTATCACCACTTTTGATGAAATTGACGTTGACGTTATCGAGTTTAACCCTGAACCAGGTAGCAAAGTAACTCTCCATTCACTGGAAGAATTGAAGTTCCCCAGTGACAGTGTTGTGGGCGTGATTAACCACCATGGAGCGTTGAGTATTGCCCGGGGTAATTCCCAGATTACCGAAGAGGATACCGTGCTGGTTTTTGCGAAGCAGTCGGCAATTCCCAAATTGAAAAAATTATTTACCGCTCGATGAATCCCAAAACGATAGTTAATATTCTTGCTATTCTAATCTCATCATTGGGATTAGCAATGCTGGTGCCGATTTTGATTGCCTGGCAAATGAATGAACCCGATTTAATGGGCTTTATCTATTCTGCAGTAATCTGCGTTACAATTGGGGTTCCGATTTGGTTGTTGACGCGTAAATACAAAAAAATCACGATCAAAGATGGTTTTGCTGTAGTGACATTTGCCTGGATTACAACTGCTCTCGTCAGCGCGTTGCCATTTTATTTGAGTGGGATGATCCCCAGTTTCACCGATGCTTTTTTCGAATCTATGTCAGGGGTAACCACCACCGGAGCCACCATCTTTGGCAATATTGAAACAATGCCCCATTTACTTAATGGTATCGAAAGCCTGCCTCATGCAACTCTATTCTGGCGTTCGTTTATCCAGTGGATTGGCGGAATGGGTATCATTGTATTTTATATCGCGATCCTACCGTTGTTAGGTGTTGGTGGAGTTCAATTGTTCAAAGCGGAAGTGCCGGGACCGGTCGCTGATAAAATTCGTCCACGCGTTCGTGAAACTGCAAAGATTCTGTGGCTGGTATATGTGGGAATCAGTCTGGCTGAAGCGATTATGCTGATGTTCGCCGGGATGTCGTTATTCGAAGCCGTTTGCCATACTTTTACAACCATGCCCACTGGCGGATTCTCAACCCGGAATGCAAGTATTGGCGCCTACGATAATTCGACAATCCATTATATCATCATATTCTTTATGTTCCTGGCTGGAGTGAATTTCAGCCTGCATTTCCGGGCACTCACTGGTAATGTTAAATCCTATTTCCGAGATCGCGAATTTTTATATTATTTTGCAATCATCTTGGGAGTAACCGGACTTATTTTCTTCAGTCTTGGCTATAATACTGGAGAATGGACTCATATTAGTTTCAGGGATTCCCTGTTCCAGACGGTATCGATTATTTCTACAACTGGTTACGGAACCGCCAATTATGAACTCTGGTCGTATTTTGCCCAGTTTGTATTATTAGTTCTGATGTTTGTTGGTGGTATGGGTGGGTCAACCGGTGGCGGGATGAAAGTTGTGCGCATCCTTGTAATTGTGAAATATATACTTATGGAAACTCGGCGGATGCTGCATACCAGGGCAATATTTCCCGTTCGTATTGGTCGACGATTTATCAGTGAAGATATAATCCGTAATACATTAGGTTTCTTTCTGTTTTACATAATGATATTTGGCGTTACTTCGGTTGTGTTGACGGCAATGGGCTGGAATATCGAATCATCGATTGGAGCTGCCGCATCGGCTTTAGGGAATATTGGCCCGGCGCTTGGTGAATTTGGTCCCACCGATAATTACGCTTTATTACATCCAATCGGAAAATGGTTGTTGTCTTTTTGCATGTTACTGGGGCGACTCGAGATTTATACTGTGATGGTAATATTCAGCCGAACTTTTTGGCGGACATAATTCATATTTAAGGAGTAGGGGCATGTCATTCATATTGATTGAAAAATCCAATCATGTAACGACAATAACAATCAATCGTCCGGAAGCGCTAAACGCCATGAATCTGATTGTAGTCGGAGAGCTGCACAAAGCGGTACAAACAGCCGTGAGTGATGCTGAAATAGGTGCTATTATCATCACTGGCGCTGGCGATAAATCGTTTGTTGCCGGGGCCGATATTAAAGCCATGTCGCAGATGACAAAAACGGCTGCCCGGGAATTTGGTCGGGCCGGACACGATTTACTGAATTTAATCGAGAACTCGCCCAATCCAGTAATTGCCGCAATCAATGGTTTTGCACTGGGAGGTGGCACGGAAATCAGTCTGGCTTGCCATATACGATTGGCAGCGGAAAATGCTATATTCGGTCAACCGGAAGTGAAATTGGGACTAATTCCCGGTTGGGGCGGAACACAGCGGTTGGCAAGACTGGTGGGCAAAGGCAAAGCCATTGAAATGATTGCCGGCGGCGGTATAATTAAATCAGATGAAGCTTTGCGGATTGGACTGGTAAATCAGGTTGTTGAACCATCTGATCTAATACCTCTTGCCAATAAATTGGCAGAAAAAATTATACAAAACGGTCCGGCAGCGGTTCGTGTCGCATTGGATTGCATTCGCCGGGGTCAAGATCTTTCGCTGACTGAAGGACTGGAGTACGAACTTGAAGCATTCAGTCAATTGTTTGGAACCGCTGAAATGCTGGAAGGTACCAAGGCCTTTGTCGAAAAACGACCGCCAAAGTTTCGCTGAAAAATATTCTATGGTTAAAAAAATATTATGAAGATTACCGGGATCGAACACGTTGGCATCGCCCAGGTGGAGATTGAATCCAAATCTGATTTCTGGCAAACTATTCTTGGCATCACTGATAAATCTTCGGAAGTAATTTCTGAGCAGGGTGTAAAGACCGATATCTATGATACCGGACAAGGGAAAATAGAATTACTGGAAGCATTGGATGAGAATTCTCCCATTGCCAGATATATTAATAAAAAGGGACCGGGCATTCACCACATTTGTCTCGCTGTTGAGGATATTACCACAGCGCTGGCGGAACTGAAAGAAGCTGGGATAGAATTAATTGACAATGAACCGCGAGTCGGTGCCGAGGGTTTTCTAATTGCATTTATCCATCCACGATCAACCGGGGGCATCTTAGTCGAACTGGCTCAAAAACCCTGAATCAGATTTCCTTATGGTTTAGTTGAGAATATCAGCCTTTAGGCTGAAGCCGTGTAGACTCAATTTATCAAATCCATTTTCCGGCTGAGAAGGAAATATTTAGTATAGAACATATTTGGCGAGTCGCCCATCTAACCCACCATTATTAAAAGCCTTTTTCCAGCTAGGATGCAAACCGATTTTCTTAATATACTGGCGATCGCCAAAATAGATATATGCGGTTGAACCGCTACAGCGTTGTTTCAAAAAATCACCAAGACGCTGGTAAAACTTTCCTAAATCATTGGAATTCTCAAGTCTGATACCGTAGGGTGGATTGCTGATAATTATTTTATCGTTGATGGCAGGAATATCAAAAACATCTTGTTCATTAATCGAGATTTCTTTGTGGTGTACTATTAACGAGCAGTTTTTCCGGGCGGCTTCAACCGCTGTTGCGGAACGGTCACTGCCGCTGATCAAGTTGGGGGAAAGGGGTTGGATTTGCTCATTGTATGTAGATTTCATTTGTTGCCAGAGTTCAGGATCAAAGTCAGGTAATTGTTCCAGTCCAAATCTTTTTCGCAGGCTGCCGGTAGGAGTACCGGTTGCATATAGGTAAGCTTCACAAAGTAATGTACCGCTGCCACAAAAAGGATCGACAATTGGCGTTTGTTTATCCCAATCGATCTGGTTAATCAGTGCCGCGGCCAGCGTTTCAATCATTGGAGCTGCAACCGAATTTAGTCGATAGCCGCGCCTGTGCAGGGATCCGCCGGAAGTGTCGATGCTGATCGTTGCTTGATTATTCTCTATATGCAGATTTATCCACAAATCAGGCTCTCTGGTATCGACTGACGGGCGTTGATTAGTGCGTGCGCGGAAATAATCGGCAATGGCATCTTTTAAGCGCAGAGCGGCAAATTTGGAGTGTTTAATAGCACTTTGTGCCACGGTAGCAGTAACCGCGAAGGTGTTGGTGTTAGACAGGAAATCTTCCCAGTGCAGCTCTGAGGCGCGCCGATACAGATATTTATCAGAATGACAGTTGAAATATAGAATTGGCGCCAGCACCCGGTTAACCAATCGGGAATTATAGTTGATAGCGTACAATACAGCTGTGGTGGCGGTAAAAGCGATTCCACGAAATCTAGGTCGCAGATTGGTAGCGCCAAGCGATTCCAATTCTACAATCGCCAGCGGTTTTATGTCTTCGGCTACCTGGGCAAAATAAGTTTGATTTTCCTGATAAAGATACATGTCGAAATTATTGGATGTTTAATTGCTCCAATGTTATCGATAAGTACTAGGAAATGGAAGTGGGATTATGCAAAAATTCTTAACCTGATATCAATTTTCAGCCGGAGATTTGAGCAGTTCTAAAATTACCGAATAAGCGCAATGATCCGATGCAATTGAATCCTGGATAACAGTATGCTCAATGACCTTCCAATACTTGGGCGGATAATAGGCCACATAATCAATTTTCCGATCAGGCTTATTAGAAGGGTAGGTTGGTTGGGGATTTTCCCTGTCGCAAGCCAAAGTCCATTTAGTCTCGATCAGGTTAATCGTGGGACTGCCGATGACATCATTTAAATCTCCAGCTAATATCGTAGGGTAGCGGTTGGCCGGTAATATCTCATTTATCCGGGCTGTCTGAGCCTGGCGGTCAATACCTTCCATCAAATGATTTAAATGAGTGCTGATAAACGATATTGTATCACCGGAAGCCAGAATAGTTGTTATTTCCAGAGCGGTTCTGGGCTCATTTCCGGCAGTAAAAGGCTGAGCTACATTTCGTGACGACAAAAAGGTAGTCTTTGATAATATACCAACACCGTATTCTCCGCTATCGTAATCCATGGCTTTAGCAAAGATGGAAACCATGTTGGTCTGTCGACCCAGTTCTGCAATGAGGTCAATATTGTTTACTCGGTTGGTTTTATAATCAACTTCCTGCAAAGCCACCAGGTCCGGACTGGCATCGTTAATGACTTTTGCAATTAGGGTTAAATTATTATCGCGATTCAGAGTAGCGCCATGTAGAATATTGAACGTCATTACTTTTATTACATTGCCATCATATTCGGGTTGCTGTGGAAATGCGGGATTGAATGAGAGAATTGCAGCCAGAATGAATATAATATTTGATCGCATTTATCTACTCGTGAATTATGAATTGGTATTTTTAACTAACACGGAAGATCAAGTTAACTTTCTGTGTAATTAATCAGGGCTTCCAGATAGCGCGATTTCACCTGCTGATTTGCAAGAGCTTGCTTGATCGGGGGGAGCTTCAAAATGACCCCTAAAACACCAGCCATGGCTCGATGGCTCCATAAAACCTGATTGTCGAAAATCAGATTCTGTAATTTACCTCGTTCAATGGCCATCAGAACCGCCCGATGTGTTCCATTCAAAGGAGTGATGACCCGCTTTAGTCGTGATTTCAGGTGAATACTGTCCTTTGCACAAGTTCTGAGACAAACACCGCATCCCAGGCAGATATCTTCATTCAACTTTGCCACTTTCATTTTGGGCTTGATCGGGTCGTTGGCCGAAACCAAAGTCATTGCTTCCACTGGGCAGGCTGCTACACATTTGCCACAGCCATTGCAATCAGATTCGGTCACAACCGGAATGAAGTTGGTTGTATGGACGGGATTCATAATTGCAAAACGCCGGGCGGTGATCAGAGCCTCGCAGCAACAACCACAGCAGTTGCAAATAAAATTTACTTGTTCCCTGACATTTTCACCGAATTGTACCAAATTATGCTCATATGCTACCTGTAATAAATCAAGGCATTCGTCTTTGTCTATGGACCGGGCACAGCCATGCTTAATCAGCGACGCTGCAGTAGTGTTAAATGTCATACATATTTCCTGTAGCGCATCACAGGCTCGGTCCAGGTGCTGCATCTTATGACGGCAGTAACATATACCAATACCCCGATGAGTAGCATTAATTATTACTTCAGATGCCCGCTCATAATCAAGCACATGCAATGCATTTTCTATGGATAGGGCAGGTTCATTGACAAAGGTTCGTCCCAGTTGTGTGTCGCCCCGGGTAAATAAATCCCTGATGAAATCTTCTTCCACGTTCAGATATTCATAAAACAGTTCGCTTAATATCTTTTGATCAATATCATGCCGCACACGCATTAAAGAGAACTCGAAAAAACCGGCCATGGGTGGCGGTAATGCATAAACTGACGCTCCATTCTGTTCCATGTCAACCAAGATAGCGCGACCAGCTAATTCATCCAGTACATTTTGAGTACTGGTCAGATCCATTTTCCAGATGCGGCTGGCTTTTTTTGCGGTGAATGGTTTGATAGGCAGGTTTGAAACCAGGTGAGCCTCTTTTTCACTAAATAACATTTTCAATATTTTGAATAATAGTGCAGAAGGGGGAGCGCCTTGCGGATGAAGATTCAACCGGTCTACTAGAGCGGAATAACCGGATTTGATTGTGTTATGAGCCATAATTACTTTTTATTGAAAGTAAACTACTTGCATTTTGGGTCCGGGTGCATTGAATGTTGGGGGTAATGATTATCTCTTTTGCCTCAGTTTATAAATTGTAACCGACAACTAAATTATAAGAACTTTTCTTAACAGATAATTGATCAGTATTATATAGATAAGATACATCAGTATTAACTGTAGATTCGATTACTACAGAACTTGACTTATAAGCATGAATTTCAAATCCAACTCCAATTACAATACCGTATACGTAATTGTTAAAATTCTTAATTACGATGCTGTTGTAGTTTGAATGTTTATCATGTAAATAATCAACCCTTGGTCCAAAACATAAATACGGGTTCAATTTAGTTTGGAATGGCTTTAAATGAGCGAGCAAAGCAAATGAGATAAAATCAAATTCATTTTTTAATGTTATGACATCTGCATCTATATAGCCTTGTTGATTTTGCCAGACCAAAGTCCCTTTCATTTTTTCACTTGTACGCATTTGGCAATAAGATACATCTGCATATAAATCAAAATAATTTAATTCTAGAATTTTGTAATTGACTCCGATATTGGGTCCGAATCTATTTTCAAAATTGCGATTCAAATCTAATTCAGAATACTCCCAGGATTGATTTGTTATATTTGTACCAAATCTTACCCCAATTTCACTATATAGAAATGAATGAGGAATAAATAGTAAGAACATTGTGAGTCCAATTAACCTCAAATCATTAATCCCCAACTAATATTTATACTGAATTATTGGGCAATCTAAAATCTTGTAATCTAGACCATTCATCAGTAGAATTTAATCATATTGCGAGAATCGTTATAAAAAAAACACCAGCAAGTGGTGCCCACACTATACAAAGTCAATTTAGTAGTCACAACAACTCAACGAACAACTCAGTGAATACCTACCACTATCGGGTGATGTTTTTATCGACAAACTGGAAGCTTGTTGTACCAAGTATCTTTAGAAGGAACCTCCGGGTTTACCAATCCAGTCAGAAAAAATTGAGCAAATGCATTTATGGAATTCCTAATCAACTCAATATTAAATAATTTGCCCCTGACATATTCCGCAATGAATTACTATTATTATCATACTGATGATCTAGGCCGATGGCTGAAAATTGCCAGAACGTCTGGTTTACTACTAATCACTATTTTGATAACTGGAACGCTAAGTTATTCGCAAAATATTGAAGAAGTAAATGTTTTCGATCTGCCAAATGGTTTTCAGGCCGTAATTGATTCAATCCAGGTGGAAGTATTAGATGCTTTTGAAGGCACTCGTATAGCAACAAAATGGGAGCAAAATATTTATGATTTAGGTAATTCGTTACACGTAAAAACAAAGCAAGCTACCGTGAATCGTTTACTGTTGTTCTCACCGGGGGATGTTGTTACCAGAAAGCTACTAATTGAAAGTGAACGCAATCTAAGGCGGGTGTCTTTTTTAGCCGATGCTAAAATTTTCCTCCGGAAAGAGGCTGAGTCGACCAGCGTAAAGATTGTAGTCTATGATCAGTGGTCAACCACACCGGGAAGCAGCATCAAGCGCTTGGGCGGTCAATGGGCCTATTGGTTTGGCCTGAAGGAAAGTAATATTTTAGGTTCCGGGCAAACCATATCTCTATCGTACCACAAGAGTATACTGAATTCATATTTGAATCTGGAATACTATAATCCATCTTTTTCAAAAGACCGTTTAAAATATTATTTATTGATCAACCACTCTGATGAAGGCCGTGGGATCACTGGTAGTCTTTTGAAACCATTACGATCAAAAACTGATCGAAGCGGTTATCAAATTTCATTCGGTACTCAGACCGGGACAAATCGAATCTTCTGGGATGCTAACCTGTTTGATAAACAGGAAAATGAAGCTATGCCTGCTGGAGTTACCACTGGAGAGCCTAATTCCGTAATTGAATTTCCGGATGTGAAAATCAGCAGCATTTATGCCGCGTATACCCGTTCATTCGGCCTTAATCTGAAGTTTAATACTGTCTATTTCATATCCAGTTACTGGCGTGAGTATCCAGGCAATACACGGTATGTGGCTGGCATCGAAGAATTTTTTAAACCAGCAGTTTTTCAATTACCCACTTATGATGATCGTTTGGTGGGTATCAAATTTGAACTTTTCACCAGCGAATACAGCACTACCAGGAATTTTAAGCAGTTGAAATGGACTGAAGATATTGAACAGGGTTGGAACACGTCATTGGCGATTGGGAGAAATCTTGGGATCAACGGTGGGGATAAGCCGGAGTACTATCTGTCGCCGCGTTTTAGTATTTCAACCGGATCGGGAAGCGCTAATTACCTGCGATTGGATATTGCATCAGCCTGGTATTATCGTTCTGACAGCGGGACAGATCGTGGTAAATTTTCTGCCAATCTGGAATGGATCTGCAAACCTGCT
>JABMPO010000349.1 GCA_013203015.1 Fidelibacterota bacterium | reverse complement strand
CGTGTGACCAATTGATACCCTCCAGCGACCTCCGCTATTACAATTCCATGATCATTTTCGTGATAACGCTTTTGAAGCTGTTCTACAATTTCACTCAATATCTGTGGGTCATCTTCAAATATCAGATTTATCTTACTCTGTGTAAGTGGCTCCGGAGAAGCAAATAACAATGCTTCAATAATATTGATCAATTCTTTCTCAACCATCTTAGGCCGCAATTGTAATTAATTGAATCTTTAAATCGCCAAATAAATTATTCTGGTAGACTTTTATTTGCTCCAGTCGAATAAGATCAAGAATCGCCATAAATGTAACTACGACCTCAATCTTCATAGTCAGTTGTCCGATTAAAACACTGAAGCTCAAACTGCCATCAGCAGCGAACGAACGCAAGATCATTGCTTTTTGGTCATCCAGGTTAACCGGTTCACGGGTCAACTCATAAGGCTGAATAACCGGCATTGAATCCATGGCTAATTTAAAAAAACGCGCCAGATCATACAATGTAACCACCCGCAAATAAACCGCCGGATCCTCTTCCAAATCAGGTAATTTGGTGATTGCCTGACGCGGGAATCTTCGGGTTTGGTCCGTCTCTAACTGCCCAAAATCACCTGCCAGTTCCTTGAAACGCTGATATTCAAGTAATTGCTTGACCAATTCGGTCCGTGGATCAATGATTTCACCCAAATCATCCACAACCGACCTGGGTAACAACATTCTGGCTTTAATCTGCATCAAAGTGGCCGCCATATTTATAAACTCACCGGCAATGGAAATATTCAGCGTATGCATTATATCAAGGGTATCAACAAATTCCCTGGTGATACGAGCAATAGGGATGTCGTAAATATCGATCTCATCCCGACGAATGAAGAATAGTAATAGATCCAGCGGCCCCTGGAAATTTTCTAATTGTACGCGATACATATTTTAGCAGTAATTAACGCCTACAACTTCCCGAGCTCGTTTCAAATATTGTTCAGCAACAGCTGCTGCTTTGTCAGCACCCTTCCTTAATATTGCAATCACATCGCCGCGATTTTTTTCCAACTCAACACGCTTTTCGCGAAATGGTGTAAAAAGATCCATAATACGATTAAAAAGTTCTTTCTTAACATCACCGTAACGCAAACCGGGAGTTCTGAACCGATCAGCCAGTTCCTCCCGTTCAGCCTCGTTCAGGAACAGGCTGTACAATTGAAACAAGGTGGTATCGATACTTTTGGATTCATCGATCGGCGTTGAGTCAGTTACAATTGACATCACCTGCTTACGGATATATTTTTCGGAGGCAAATATAGGAATCGAGTTTCCATAGGATTTACTCATTTTCTGACCATCAATACCTGGAACAAGCTGAGTGGTTTTATTGATATCCGGCTCCGGAACAACAAATATATTTCCATATATATTATTAAATCTGATTGCAATGTCCCGGGTAATTTCCAGATGCTGTTTCTGGTCTTTACCAACCGGCACAATTTCTCCGCCGAACAACAGGATATCGGCCGCCATGAGTATGGGATATGTGAATAATCCCATGTTGGGCGTAATACCATGGGCGATTTTATCTTTGTACGAAGTTGATCGTTCGAGTAAACCAACGCTGGTAATATTAGCCAGTAACCAAGTCAGTTCCGTCACCTGTGGCACGTCCGATTGAACCCAGAATGTCGTTATCTCCGGATCCAACCCTAATGCTATAAAATCGCAAGCAGCGTTGAAGGTATTCTCCTGTAACAGCTTCCCGTCCTGCATGGTTGTTAAGGCATGATAATTGACGATGAAGCAAAACAGATCGTTATTTTCCTGATAATCGATCATCCTTGACATCATACCGAAATAATTACCAAGGTGTAGTTGACCGGAAGGCTGTATTCCACTTAGTATTCTTCTCATGAATAATCCCGCTATTTGGGGCGACTGGCAGTTAAAAAGATTCCATAAACAGATAGGGCCGCCAGGCAGCCTGATGCTGATTTACATAATTTTGAAAATGATGAATTCTATTCAATTTTCTGGGATTTTTATTCAAAGGCATTTGAGCCTCTTCCGGTGTGCGATTACCCTTAATTAAATTGCATTTGATACAGGCAATCACCAGGTTTTCCCAAGTATCGTTTCCCCCCTTCTTACGGGGAATAACATGATCAATTGTAAGCGGTCCGGTGCGTGTTCCGCAATACTGGCAAGTGTGTTTATCACGCATCATAAGATTACGCCGGGATACAATAATATCATGGTTATTGTAACGAACAAAATCTTTTAATTTAATCACACAAGGTGCAGCGATTGAAATATTGGCTGAGTGCAGGTATTCATTATATGATTCAATAATCTCGATTTTACGAAGATACCATAAACAAATTGCATGCCTGGTGCTGCAGATATCCATGGGAGCATAATTTGTGTTTAACAACAAGACGACCCGATTCAGCGCACCATCATTG
>JABMPO010000348.1 GCA_013203015.1 Fidelibacterota bacterium | reverse complement strand
ATCTGCCATTGGACGTGTTACCAGCACTGTAAACAGATTAAATTGATATTTTTGTTCCGGTTGTTTTTTAAAGTGAACGCTGGGCACCACACCGGTTATTTCAAATATTTCAAGAGCACGTATTAAACGTTTCTGGTTATTAATATGTACTTTTTCCGCATATACGGGGTCGATTTTTTTCAGCCGGGTATATAATAGAACAGGATTTTCAGAATATTCAAGATTGAGTCGTTCACGAACGCATTCATCGCTATCACTACCACTGAATATACCATGATTAATTGCTCGATAATACAAACCTGCCCCACCGCAGAGAATCGGCGTTCTGCCCTGTTGGTTTAAATCCTCAACAACTGCGGAAACCAATTCGGCATACTCGCCAGCGGTTATTTTCTGACCAGGCGACCGGAAAGCGATCAAATGATGCGGTACAGAAGCTTGTTCCAATAATGTTGGCTGGGCAGTACCGATTGCCATTCCTGTATAAATCTGGCGTGAGTCCAATCCGATGATCTCACCATCTAAGCGTTGAGCCAATTCAATTGTAAGTCCGGTTTTTCCAACTGCCGTTGGCCCAACTATTGCCAGAATTTTATTTTTAGGCTGCATTAATATTATTTGAACACAAATCCAACCTGGATATTAGCGTTCGAAACGCTTATCCAGTTCACTGAGACTAAGCTGAATAATAATCGGGCGTCCGTGGGGGCAGTGGTAGGGGTTTTTAGTACCAAATAATTGATTGACCAAAGCCTGCATTTCTTCCTTGGAGAGAGCATCTCCAGCTTTTATAGCTGCATGGCAGGCGAAAGAAGCTGCAATCGCCTCCTGGTAGGAGCTGTGTTCTTTTTGATGCTCAAGATAATGATCCAGTATATCACTGATTATACGCTTTTCATTTCCCCAACTCATTACCGAAGGCACAGCCTCAATCATTACTGCTTGTTTCCCGAATTCCCGCAACCTGAAACCAATTTTTTCCAAAGCCGGCAACACATCAAGCAATACAGAAAATTCATCTGCTGAGAACTCCAATACTTCGGGAAATAACAACGTTTGAGCAGACATGGGATGCTTATCAAATGCATCCAGAGCTTCCTCAAATAATACTCGCTCATGAGCAACGTGCTGATCAATAATAACCAGACCGCTAGTAATCTGAGATATGATATATTTATTATGAATTTGCCAAATATTATCGATATCGATGAAAGATTCCTGCGAACCCTTACGCTCAGCCAATGATGACGCATAAGATTTAGCTCGTTCTAACCCGGCATTTTGCCTGATTTGGCTGAAACCGGATGTCTCATGCTGAACGCTGAAATCCATTCCTCTCTGTTCGCTGGGGGCTGGTTTACTCTGAACTGGACCGGAATCGGGTACAATTTCAAACGTCAACCCTGGTTTTTCCAGCGATGGAATTGTAGCCACAATTTCCTCAAGGGCTTTTTCAACACCAGACTTAAGAACATGATAAACACGCCATTCGTCTTTGAAACGCACTTCCAGTTTCATTGGATGGACATTTACATCAACCTGGTTGGTTGGTAGGGTCAGATAAATCACAAAAAACGGATACTCACCACGTTTGACGAGTGATTGATAACCAGCATAAATACCGGAGTTCAACAGTCGATCCAGTATATAGCGACCATTGAGAAATATATATTGTTCACCGGGACGCGATCTTGTGAGATTGAGATTCCCCAGAAAGCCAGAGACATTAATCTCTCCCATGGAAAATTCAATTGGTTGGATATTTTTTCGATAAGTAGGGTCCAGAATATCCGCAATTCTATCGGCCAGCGATTTAGGGGTCAAATGCAATAACTGCCGATTATCGGCAGTTAATTTGAATTCAATCTCAGGATGGCCCAGAGCAAATCGCCGCAGCATTTTTACAATATGGCGTAATTCAGTGCGCGGCGTTTTCAGGAATTTTTTTCGAGCAGGTGTATTATAAAATAAATTCCTTACGGTAACCACTGTACCCGAATTTATTGCCGCCGGTTGCAGGTGACCGGCACGACTGTCCCTGAAATTTATGGCAGCCCCCTGCTGGTCAGAATGCTGAATAGATTCGACCCGCACTTCCGCAACTGACGCGATACTGGCTAAAGCCTCACCGCGAAATCCCAGCGTATTAATATTAAACAGATCAGCGTGTTGGGCAATTTTACTGGTAGTATAACGTTCAAACGCCAATGCTAAATCTTCCCGCGCGATTCCGGTTCCATTGTCAGCAACCTGAATTAATTGCTCACCTCCGACCTCGACAACAGCACTGATGCTGGTAGCCCTGGCGTCGATACTGTTTTCGATCAGTTCTTTCAGAACCGATGCGGGTCGTTCAACGACTTCACCAGCAGCGATTTTATTGCGTAAATCTACGCTTAAAGCCTGGATTGGTTTGGTCATTACCTCTTGATTATCCTACAGGTAGCGGTAAATATTTCTTGCCGAAGCTGATTGACCTCGGCTGTCAACCGATCAACTTTAGCTGTGAGCTTGTTGACATAATCATCATCGTTGGTAATTCCTGGAAGATTGATTAGCACATTCAGACAGGCGCCATTAACGCCGGCAGCCCCAACCTCACCGGCAACACCGGCATCACTCACTGAATTGGGGTTACCCTGTTTTACTAGAGTCAACGCTAATCGCATAACCTCTAACGATAATTCAGCTACTTCAGCCGGGATATCGATGGCATATTTGGCAGCTGCCAGAGTTTCGGCATCTTTGACTATCTTTTCTTCAGGGGACTCCCCAGGCATCCGCCCGGCAGTCATCACGCGGTTAAATGCATTGGTATCTTCATCGATAAGAAATATCAGCCGATCTTTAAGCTGCTGGGTTTTAACCCCGATCCTTTTCATGGCAGGACGACGGTCTTCCATCCCCTTTTTCTCGTGGGTTAATGCGCTAACCATGGATGCCAGCGCGGCTCCCAGACTACCGGCTAAAGCAGCGATACTTCCGCCACCGGGTGCCGGGCTGTTAGTCGATGTCTCTGCAATAAAATCTGCTACTGTTCGATTCGCCAAATCACGCGGTGGACCACTAACTACATAGTCAATTATCTTTTCCTGAGGGACGAAAGGTGTAACATCGCTCAAACCAAGTGATTGTGCGGCTATTTCAACAAGATCTATCTCTGGTATACCGGTGGTGCGACGTTGTTTTTCAAGATAATGACGACCGGCCAGCAGCAATGCTTCCAATGGTACCAGACCCACTAATTCACTACCGGTTACCCGAATACCGCGTTCGGTGGCCAGCTCGCAAGCGGCATCAAAAACATCATGAATCGCTGTGATTTTATAATTGGTGAAATTAATCGAAATCTGTGCCCTTTTGAATGTATCAACATACCAACCAACGGCTTTTACATCTTTAAACAGACCCGGTTTCTTGACCGGTTTCCGGGTAAGGTTTTCCTTACTATAGCCGTTTTCGCTCCAGTTGGCAATTAGATCGTATTTATGTTCGGTCTGATTATGACTGATAATTTCATCGACTGAAGCCCCAATGAAATCACAAAACGCGCAGGGATATTTACCATCCTGGTAACGAACGATGGTTCCATCCAGCAGATTAGGCGATTCGGGATTCGAAATCCGGTATGAACGACCTTTTTCCCGTAATTCAAATGCAATATCGGTGGCTAATCGATGATCACGGGTATTTAGATTAATATTATAAGCAATCAGAAATTCGCGGCAGCCCATTACTGTGGCGCCTGCGGTCGGGTTGAATTCAGCCGGACCAAAATCGGGCTTCCAGCGTGACTGGGTAAGCTTCTCAGCAAGTGCTTCATATTCACCGGAACGGACCACTGCCAGATTGCTCCGTTCGGGAATTCGCGCAGAGTGCTCGTATAAATAGACCGGGATGCCAAGCTCGGCTCCCACCCTTTCGCCAACCCTTTCTGATAAGGAAACGCATTCTTCAATACCAACACCACGAACCGGAATAAACGGGCAAACATCGGTGGCTCCCATCCTGGCATGGGTACCGGTGTGATTGCGCATATCGATTACTTCGGCGGCTTTTTTAATTGCCTGAAAAGCAGCTTCTTCAACCGCTTCGACCGTACCAATAAATGTTACCACGGTCCGATTTGTATCGGCGCCCGGATCAACATCCAACAGGGTGATTCCTTCCACTTGCGTAATGGCCGCGCTGATCTGATCGATTCTGGACAGATCACGCCCTTCACTGAAATTTGGTACACATTCGACTAAAGTACTCATTCGGATAGCCCCACAATCATCTATTACATAGTTTTTAGTAATATCATAACAGCAATCACCATGATCGCCAGTCCAATTAACCAAATCATTGATCGGACTGGTTTATGGCGTTCTATCAAACGACGAAATTTTATTCTATCAGCACTCAAAACAAACCTAAAGTAAATACTTTCATGAAAAAATGGATAAATGGCGAAATGATTTTCCCGATAATTGATACTCTGGTAACCATGCCAATTAAAATTATAGCAAACAAAATTTTAGGACCATAAAGTTCCATGTTATATAAAATATTCTGATGACGGTTCGGTATTAACCCAGCCAGGATTTTTGAACCATCCAGCGGTGGTATCGGTAAAAAATTAAACATTCCCAACATTAAATTGATCTGCAGACTCATAACCAGAACCATGGTCAGGGCGCTCCCGCCACTAATTATTCCCGCGGTCCAAAGAAAACGCAGTAACAGACCGCTGATTAAAGCCATAGCAAAATTAGATGCGGGTCCGGCCAATGCAATCCACAGCATATCCTGTTTGGGATTCCGCAAATAGCGATAATCGACCGGCACTGGTTTAGCCCAACCAAAGCCAATCAAGTACAGCGCAATTGCGCCAAAGGGATCAAGATGAGCCATTGGATTAAGCGTAAGCCGACCCATTGAAGAGGCCGTTGGATCTCCCAGACGATAGGCAGCCCAGGCGTGAGCATATTCATGAAATGATAAAGCAAATATTATAACCGGTATCAACAGTATTTGAACGGATGGATCTAGATTAATTATTCCCATAGTTTTTTTTATCAGAATTATCGACTATGCGGTATTTACGCCAGCCGAGTTCTATTTTCAGATGTTTCCAATAGTTATGATTTATGCGTTAAGTGTCGTGTTTGAAATTGTTGTTTGATCAAATGGTTCCACTGGTAAATCGACAATCGCACTTAATTTCATTACCAGCGAGGATGAAATGTACGATGTACTTCTTTGAGATAGGCCTTGTCCAGATGAGTATAAATCTGGGTGGTACTTATATCAGCATGACCTAACATCTCCTGCACTGCCCTTAAGTCTGCTCCCCCCTCCAACAGATGGGTGGCAAATGAATGGCGCAAAGTATGAGGACTGATCTTCTTGGTTATCCCGGCCGCCTCGGACCAGCGTTTCAGAATGTTCCAAACCGACATCCGCGTGAGCTGCTTTCCGTTACGACTGAGAAAAATATAACCCGGATTTTTTCCCTTCCTAGACAATCCCGGCCGTAAATACTTCAGGTATTCTTCCAAAATCTTCCGGGCTGCGTCCCCCAGGGGCACAAATCTTTCCTTTGAGCCTTTCCCGATAACACGTATCATGCCGGAATCAAACAATAGTCCGGTCAATTTTAATTCGCACAGTTCCGAAACCCGTAAACCTGCTGAATATAAACATTCGATAATTGCAGTATCCCGTAATGCCAATGGGTTTTCCCCATCAATAATGGCCAGGATAGCATCAATTTCATTGATTGTCAAAACCTCCGGTAATTTACGTGGCAGACGCGGAGCATCAAGCAATTGGGTGGGATTATTGGTACATAATTTTTCGGCAATCAAGAATGCATGAAAGGACCGAATTGAAGAAAAAATCCGGTTGATGCTGGCAGCAGCAAGATGGGTATCGCTCAAGGTGCGGATAAACCCGCGAATATGCTTTGGTTTTATGAAATCAAGATTTTTTAACCTTGTTTCAGAATTTAAAAATTTTAGATAGCGCTTTAAATCCCGCTCATATGCTTCGATCGTATTTGATGCCAGATTTCGTTCCACCCTCAAGGTAGTGAGAAATTCTTTCAGATGGTCTTCCATTTACTGATTAACCGCTAATGGCACGCTCGATCAAATCACATAAAATATGTCCGACCAAGATATGGCCTTCCTGGATTCGCTGAGTGTCATCACTGGGAATACGAATTTCTATATTGGCGGTATCTTTCATTCTTCCACCATTTCCGCCACTAAAAACAATTGTATCAAGATATAATTCGCGTGCGGTAGCAACTGCATTAATGATATTTGGCGAATTTCCACTGGTTGAAATACCTATCAATACATCGCCCGGTTTCCCGAGCGCTTCAATCTGCCGGGAAAAAATATCATTGAATTCGGTATCGTTAGCCCAGGCGGTAATAAATGATGTGTCTGTTGTCAGGGCGATGGATGCGATGGCTGGTCTGATATGTCTTAATTTACCAACCAATTCCGCCGACAAATGTTGCGAATCTGCGGCACTGCCACCGTTTCCACACCAGAGGATTTTACGTTTATCGAGCACCGCGTTAATCAGGATTTCAGCCGCTCGGTGGATATCATTACTGCAGGCATCCAACATGTTTTTCTTGGTATCTGCGCTGGCCAGAATCTGATTTTTAATTATTTCAATATTATCCATGTCAACCTTTGATATGTACCGCGGAGGCGAAATCTTTCATTATTCCAGCGTCAGCATTTTCTTCGATGATTGTTCCGGTTACAATTATTGAAGCGCCGGCCAACACTCTCTGATTGGCTGCTTCCGGAGATCGCAAACCGCCACCTACAATTACCGGGATTTCCAGGCAGCTGGTAACCATTTTCACCATCTCTACCGGGATTGGATTCTGTGCCCCGCTACCAGCTTCGAGATAAACCAGTTTCATACCTAAGTACTGGGCCGCCAGCGCATGGGCGACTGCAATGTTCGGCCGATTGGCCGGTATTGCCGTAGTATTGCTCATAAATTGAACGGTTGTAGGAATACCGCCATTAACCAGCAAATAGCCGGTAGGGATTGTTTCTATGCCCATATCATGAACTATGGGAGCAGCCACAACCTGTTCTCCGATCAAATAATGGGGGTTGCGCCCAGATAGGATACTCATAAAAAACATGGCGTCAAAATGCGGACTTAATTGACTCAAGCCACCGGGGAAAAATACAACCGGAACTTTTGAATTCTCTTTTATCCGCCGGGTCCGATCATGACAACGGCTGTCCATCATCAAACTGCCGCCAACCAGTATTAAGTCAACATCGCCGGAATTGACTGCCTCCACCTGTTTTTCGATATTGGCATCATTTTTCTGATCAGGATCAATCAGGACGGCATAAACGGCACCGCGGCTACTAATTATATCTATTAAATACTGATAAACGGATTTATTCATAATTGGTATGATTTTAAGAAGCTTACCAGATTATCAATCTCAGTGCGGGTTCGTTT
>JABMPO010000347.1 GCA_013203015.1 Fidelibacterota bacterium | reverse complement strand
GGGTGATCTGTTGGACCAGGAGCGTAAACTGGCCAAATCAAATATTGAGCAATATTTTCACCATATTGAGATCATAAGTGCTAAAAAAGAATCCGATTACCGCAAGCTGCTGGCTCACCTTGATATTCAGCCAGAGGATTTTCTAATGATCGGTAACTCCTTGAAATCAGACATCCTTCCAATCCTTAACATTGGCGGATATGGAATTCACGTTCCCTATCACACTACCTGGCAGCACGAAGAATCAGAAAAGATCGCGGCCAACAATAAATTCTACGAAATTGAACATATTTCAGAAATCTTGAATATTCTTAAATGATGAAAACGATCGATATCAAAACCTGGAAGCGCAGGGAACACTTCGAATTTTTCGCCGAATTTGATGAACCATTCTTTGGAATTGTGTCTGAAGTCGATTGCAGTCGGGCCTATGCAACAGCCAAAGCACAGGACCATTCCTTTTTTGCCTGGTATTTACACAAATCACTGCTGGCGGTTAACGGGATTGATGAATTTCGCTATCGGATAATCGACGAGCAGGTAGTTAACTATGAGGAAATTCATGCCTCGGCCACGATTGGACGTGTGGATGGTACTTTCGCCTATTCCTTTATCAGATTCAGTCCGGATTTTCCCACTTTTAACCAGGCCCTGCAGGAGGAAACCGTCCAAGTGCAGAATTCAACCGGCCTGCGCCTGGATGCGGAAGCAGTTCGCCAGGATGTGATCCATTACTCCTCACTGCCCTGGAAAAAATTTACCGGACTGACCCACGCCAGGGATTTTAAGACAGCCGACAGCGTTCCCAAAATCACATTCGGGAAGGCCTATTCGGTGGGTGATAAAAAATTAATGGCGGTTTCGATCAATGCCCACCATGGCCTGGTGGATGGATTACAGGTAGCCCAATTTCTGGAATTATTCCAAAACTTACTGGATGAAGGATGATTTTCAATAATAGAGAGATGTCATTTACTAAAAATATGACCACCCCAAGTGATTGATTGTTTTGGAACGGGGCTTGATCCTGTAAATTGAGTTCAGATATTCATGTTTGATTTCAATCAAAAGACAACACCTGATTGGTTTGATCTAGTTCCAAAGCTGGAACTCCACATCCACCTCGAAGGGGCCATCCCGCTTAGTATTCTCTGGCAACTGGTGCAAAAATATGGCGGTGATCCTGCGGTGCCTGATGAGCGAGCATTGCGCGAGAAATTCACTTATGTGGATTTTCCTCATTTCATCGAAACCTGGATTTGGAAAAACCAGTTCCTGAGGGAATACGATGACTTCACACTCATTGCCGAAGCAGTGGCCCGCGAGCAGGCCAGACAGAATATCCGTTATACCGAAGCTTTTTACTCGCCCCCGGACTTTGCCCGTCATGGAATCAGAACCCTGGAGCTTACTGAAGCCATCCGGAAGGGGTTGGCAAAGGTACCGGAGGTTGAGGTTGCCCTGGTGGCTGATCTCGTACGAGACTTTGGTCCGGATAAAGCGGCCGTGACACTGGCTGAAGTCCAGGAGGTGCGGGATCTGGGTGTGATCGGTATTGGAATCGGGGGATCGGAACAGAATTTTCCACCGGAGCAGTTTGAACAGGTATTCAAGAATGCCCGCGATATGGGTTTCCGCACCAGCGCCCATGCCGGTGAAGCGTCTGGTGCTGCCAGTATCCGCGGGGCCATTGATTATTTGCAGGTCGACCGAATTGGGCATGGTACCCGTGCGAAAGAGGATCCGGCTCTGGTTAAATATCTGGCTGAGCGACAGATTCCGCTGGAGGTTTGCCCCTCCTCAAATATCTGCACTGGTGCTGTCGGCACATTCCGGGATCATCCGGTTCGGGAATATATGAAAGCAGGACTGATGATCACGATCAACACGGATGATCCGGTTATGTTCAATACCAACCTAGCCCGGGAGTTCAGACTTCTGGCTAGTGAGTTTGATCTCGGCCGTGAAGATATCCGCAACCTGATCCTCCAGGCAATTGAATCATCCTGGATGTCGCTGGAACGGAAGCAGATCTTGCGCAGCGAGTTTCAAAGCGATCCAGCCTGGCGTTAACAACTGTATATTGCGCTCTAAAAATAATTTTCACTGACACTCCATTGATAAATCTTGACCGCACTGTAATGCTTTTATTAGATTCTTGTATGGTTGTTGGTACAACTGACTAATAATAGTCATAAATATCCACTGATAAATGCATTTGTGATGGGCGTAATAACCTTACCAGACTCATTCTCATCTTCTCAATTTTCGCGCTGTTAGACGAAATATCTGCATGAAATCAGACACCATCCGGAAGTAGCAAGTGGATGTATTCTTTAAAATACAATAGGGGTGGACAGTATGCTTAAGCATAGAACTTCCAGATTTGGCCTCTCCGTTTTACTGACTATCATTGTTTTATTAACCGGCTGTAGCCGGTCTAAAGATAGCAGCGCTAACTTCAGAATCGTATCACTGGCTCCCAATTGGACCCAGACAGTGGTAGAGATCGGGGCCAAAGATCAACTCGTGGGAGT
>JABMPO010000049.1 GCA_013203015.1 Fidelibacterota bacterium | reverse complement strand
GCAGTGTCACTGCCAATATTCATTCTGGTCTTGCCAGCGATTTCAGAAATTGCCCCGGCTTCGTTCTCCCTGATCGTTTTCAGTTTGCTGGTTCCATTTTTTGTGGTCTTCACCCATCGCAGTAATCTGATACGATTGCGAGCCGGAACGGAAAATCGGTTTGAAAAAGCGATGATTTTCCGGCGCCGTTGAATCAATAGTCTGAATACATCTACATTACATTACGATGTATAAACCAGGCTACTATCTGTCTTCGCCTGACAGGCCCTAGGGCAACCACCGGATTAATTATTCCACCCGCGATTAGCGGGAAATCGAACCACCACTGCTCGTCACGCCGTAGACCCGATATTAATCGGGACGAAGGCGGATCAAAAAAGATTATTAAAAGCCAGGTGTAAATGTTTTCCAGCCGACTTCCCGCTATAAAAACCCCAGCCGTAATCTAAGCGTAGTTGTCCGATCATGGGGGATGGAATTCTGATTCCAAACCCGGTACCGATCAGGGGTGTTTGCTCCAGCAACTCACTTGGCTGATGGGCTACTACACCACAATCGAGAAATGCAACAATACTTAAACCGGATTCATTCCGTAAGGCAGTAGCAAATTTAGGAATGATTGTCTGACGTAATTCAAATGAAGTCGTTAGAGTTTGATGTCCAAATCTGAAGTGGTTATTCAGGTCTGAATAAAGTTCACGATCCGGTGGTTGCCAGCCTCGTACTGTATAAGCTCCGCCGAGGTACTCAAGGGAAAATTCATCCTGATAACCCTGCCGTAAACCGGTTTTAATATTAAATGCCGCCACCAACCGCTTGTTTGTTCCCGCTAATCTGACGAAACGACTGATTGAAATATCAATCCGGGAATAATGCTGATCATTTTGTTCCGGCGCCAATCCGAGCGTGACGGATGCACTTAATAATCCGCCTGAAAAGGGATCGGAGTAGAGGTTGCGAGTATCAAAAGCATAGGTCAGCAGGGGCAGTATATAGCGAAAATTAGCGATCTTAAGGCTATCGCTGCTATAGCTTGAATCAGAAATTTTTAGACGGGCGCGGAGCTTATGCCGGTAATAATAATCTTTCCCAATTTTTATCTGAGCAGTCAGTAGACGTTGACGATAAGGTAGAAAGTAATGTTCAAAACGTTGGTTTTGGAATTCAGTTTGCAGCGATATTCGGTCACCCATTATCCAGGGATCGTGAAATTGAATACTGTAGCTGGTAATCCCACCGATAATTCCGGATAATTGGATACTTTGGTTTAATCCCCGAAAATTATTTATTATCAGCAATCCCGATAATGACCAACCAGTCTTTTCATCGTAAACCGGGGCCAGTCCCGGTAAAATTCTCCAAGTTTCCACTAGGAAAAAGCGCACTTCACAGGTAGTGTCAGACTGCTGATAAGCCTGCCAGGTTACCAGACTGAATAACTGCAGATTTTCGAGCCGCAGTTGATCCTGATCCAGCAGGACACTGTCCAGTGGATTACCGATTTGATGCTGAATTTCCCGGCGCAGAACATGATCACGCGTTAGTTCGCTTCCAATGAACGAAATCTTGGTGACGATCACATCCCCGGCATGAAGATTATTAATAAAACTGGCTAATGAAAAAACCAGTATGTTGGTGATTATTGTCTGACAGTACTTCATTTAGAGCATTAAAATATCAATGGCTATTAAAAAACGACAGTTATTTTACCAGTATAAAAAAAATGGCCTTCGATTGAAGGCCATATTTTTGCGATGATTCAGCTAAAAACGATTAACGTCCACGAGCCATTTTGGCGCGGGCAACATTTCCGTCTTTATCGATAAAATACAGATAACCAGATTCACGTTTAACACCAGCATCTGCTACTTTATTTGCGTCTCCGCCGCCTTTTCCGGCACGCGCCATTTTAGAGCGCCATACATTCCCATCTTTCCCCAGATAGTACAAATAGCCTTTTTCCTTGCTAATGCCAGTTTGTTTCACGACTTCAGCCATAAATATCTCCTTTGTTGGTTCTTTTCAGAAAAACAGATTCTTCGACAACAAGTGTAGCAAATGATAACTGTACTTGTCAAGCGTTAATCGTCGACAAAAATAAATAATAATTGGATAAATTAGGCATTTGAGCGATTTAAACGGGCAATAAGTCGATTAATATGCCTGCGAGCCTGATCTGAGAACCAGATGTCCAGGAACGGTTTATATTTGGATTCAAAGTCAATCGAAAGGAATTTTATCAACTCAGAATTAGCGTGTAGCTTAATATTTTGATTGAAATTATTGATATAATTCGAAGCTGCGCTGTATAGATCGCTTTCATTAACCAATCGATGAATAAGACCGGCAGCCAAAGCCTGGTCAGGATCGACCAACTGCCCTTGCCGGCCTAATTTCATAATCTGGCTATTGTGTAATTGCTCGATTCGGGCCGTGGCAATTGGTGGTAGGCTGATACCTAATATCATTTCGTTCATCCCAAGCTTGAATGGACCAGTACGAGCTATCCGGTAATCGCAGTTTAGCGCCATAATAAATCCGCCAGCGATGCAATGGCCGTTAATTGCCGCAACTACCGGAAATGGCGCCTGCAGTAAATCCAATTGGAAATGATGAAATTTATGCATCAAGTTGTACATTTGCTGACGGTCATAGTCGACCAGCAGCGGTAAATTCAATCCAGCTGAAAAACAATCACCGGCTCCGGTAATTGTCAAGCCTTTGACAGATAAATCCTTGGTTTCGGCAATTAGATTGTCCAAGAGTAAATCATCAATGGCGTTGGCTTTGCCATATTCGATTCGAATCGTTTTTATATCGTTATCGAGTTCCGTATGTAGCATTGACATACCTAAATTTAGCGTTGTAATTCGTCTTAATTGACAATTCGTAATTGTTAATTGAATTTGCCCCGGTAGCTTCCCGACCCCTGCGGGGTGCGGGACAGGCGCTTCGCTACCGGTTTTGGTAGCTAATTATAGCTTGACATCAGTAATTGACAATTCGTAATTGTTAATTGAATTTGCCCCGGTAGCTTCCCGACCCCTGCGGGGTGCGGGACAGGCGCTTCGCTACCGGTTTTGGTAGCTAATT
>JABMPO010000048.1 GCA_013203015.1 Fidelibacterota bacterium | reverse complement strand
GTATTTACCTCTTTTATCGCGGTGCGATTTTATTACAATTTCCTGACCATCGATCAGGCTGCGCAGATAATCACGGGATTTGCGCCCTTCCATTTTTTCCGGCCCCCGCATTTCGGGAGCATTGATTCCGAAAAATCGAATCTTTTCACCCCGCAGCCAGACATTCAAACCTAAATCAATATCAACGGTACAAGTGTCGCCATCATATACGGATGTTACAATCGCCCGGTAGTAATAGAGATTATTTTCCATTATTCCTCCTCACACAATTACTCAACTGGGTTCACAAGCAGAAATATACCAGATATATTTTTAAAAGTACAGTTCTTCATTAACCGAATATTTTACCGCAATAGAAAAATAGACTGTAACTTCGTCGGCTAATTTTTTAAGGAATTATTATGATTAAGAATAAAAAAGAACGTTTTTACTATGACAAAGATTTTCTCAGCAGCGGCGATGCCCGGGTATTGAGAATCATTGCTGAATACTACGGACCACGTCAACGGTTTAACAGTTATCATGTAGAGGATACAATTGTATTTTTCGGATCAGCCAGGATCAAATCACCCGAGCAAGCCCAGCAAGCAATTGATGACGCTGCTGCGGATATCAATACTAAGGAAACAGCGCGTTTACAACATCAATTGGAAATGAGTCAATACTATCAGGATTCGCGTGATCTCGCTTATAAACTGACGGTCTGGAGTAAAAATCTGAAGGACAATAAACGCCGGTTTATTATCACATCCGGTGGTGGACCCGGGATAATGGAAGCCGCCAATCAGGGCGCTTCCGAAGCCAAAGGGCTGGCCTGCGGATTAAATATTACTATTCCCTTTGAACAAAGTGGAAACAAGTACATCACACCGGATCTGAATATGCAATTTCACTATTTCTTTATGCGAAAATTCTGGTTTCTCTATCTTGCCAAAGCACTGGTGGTCTTCCCGGGTGGATTCGGAACCCTCGATGAATTGATGGAGCTGGTGACCCTGATCCAAACCCAGAAAATCAAGAAAGACATCCCAATTGTCCTGTTTGGCAAGGATTTCTGGAATAATGTTATCAACTGGGATTATATGGTAAAGGCCGGGACAATTGCGGCTGAGGATCTGAAGTTATTCCATATCATCGATGATGTGGATGAAGCTTATGATTACCTGATTAAAAATCTCATGGCTCAACATTTTAAAGGGCCGAATTTTTAATTCGGCCCCTCGATTGGATTAGTTTTAACAGTAACTATTTTAGCTAGTTGCATCGCTCCTGCTTTGTAACCGCATAGCGTTACACCGCAGAGCGCTGTAAGGATAAATTTACTTTCTATTCAGTGGTTATCAGAAATTCAGGTGGATATTCCAGATGTCGCTTTACTGTACACAGTTGTGCGGACCTAATTACAGCGGACTTGTATTTTTGCGGAAATTTTTCCGGTAGCTTGATTTTTAATTCAATTTGCGTAATTAAATGCTTCGCTTGATTAAACTGCATTTCCTGCGTTAATTCGAGTCCGGTGGTATCGATTCCTCGCTGCTGGCAGAATCCCAGAACGTAAATACCAGCACAAGTCCCCAGCGAAGCTAGAAACAGGGAAAACGGTTCCGGTGCGGACCCATTGCCTCCATCATTAATAGGTTGATCCGTTGCAATTATTTGGCCTTCGTACTCAGCATTTACTTGTTTTCCGCCGGGAAAAGTTATTTTCATATTCATTGGTTATTATCCTTAACTAAATGGTATTAATCCCCAGGACTAGCCTGGACCATTTTTCCCGAGGTAAGCCTCGGGAAATTAAATCATGCTTTCTCGTCCGCCGATGTCCCGATAGCGATCTGGCCGAAGGTGGATTAATACTGTGATGAACCCTGGTAATGAAAGTTACATACCAAAACAGATCTGCAAGTGTAACCAATTACAGGTTTTGACATCTATAGAATAACAGAATTATTAAATGAGGAAAAAAATGGTACAACATCTCACCAAACAAGATTTTTTAGAAAAAGTTTACAATTATGAAACCAATAAGGAATGGAAATACGAAGGCGATCTGCCGGCAATAATAGATTTTTATGCCGATTGGTGCGGACCCTGTAAAATGCTCTCTCCAATCATTGAGGAATTAGCTGAAGAGTATTCCGATAAAGTACATTTTTACAAGGTTGATACGGAAGCTGAGCAGGAATTAGCAGGCGCTTTTGGTATTCGCAGTATACCCAGCATGTTGTTCATTCCAAATGATGACAAGCCACAAATGGCGGCCGGTGCCTTGCAAAAGGATCAGTTAAAGCAGGTGATCAGCGAAGTTTTAAAAGTTGCCGATGAAGTAAAAAATTAATTTATCTCGAAACGGTATTCGCGCCCCGATTTTTTAATCGGGGCGTTTTTTTATTCCGGCTTTACCGGAACAATAAACCAGGCAACAATATATGCCAGAATACCGCCGCCCCAAAAAATGGAGATCAGAAATATCAATCTGACGATAACCGGGTCTATTTCAAAATAATCTGCTATTCCGGCGCAGATACCAGCTATCTTGGCATCTGCTGTATTTCGATATAAACGTTTCAATTTTACCTCCTGCTTAACCAAAGAATTATTTATTGTCATTACGTTCACCGCAATTAGGACAATTTTCGATTTTATCAGGTAATAGTACTCCCTGCACCGCAGTAACTTTGTAGCTGCAGGCCGGACATAACCAGGCTCCCCGAACTGATTTACATTTTTTATTTTGACAGAATAATGCGAATTGGGGATTCACCTGCGAGCAGATACAACAAATCCAATTGTCACCGGCTAATCCTCTGGCTTCCAGCAGATCATAATTCATAATTGATAATCCACAACCCGGACTTCATCCACGATTTCCTGAACATATTTCACAACTATTTGGTGGGTGGGATGATCGCGATAAGTATTCAAATCTTCCCAGGATGCAAACTCGCTACTAAGAACCAAATCACTGGCCCGGGGAGAATTAATTGTATTAATACCAACTTCAAGTTTGATAATCTGATCGATTTTAGCAGATAATTCTTCCAATTGCCGCTTTAACTCAGCTATATGATAATCGTGATCAATACCCTCCCGCAACCGCATCATCACAATATGTTTAATCATTTTTTCCTTGCATTTCGTGCAGTAAATATAAGGTTACTGACCAAAATTTTTGTTCGCTAATGTAAGTTCAAATGAAAATATTATGTCAAAGGTTTAATGTGTAAATTATTATTGGAAATCACTAACCAGGCAAGGCTTTGAATTGTCATAGAAATGGATAACAGGACTTTTTGATGGAAGTTAAACAACCCGGATCTCATTTGGATCACATGCTTAAGCAAACCCGTAATCATCATGTTCAGCTCAGTTTTATGGCTGATTCCAAAGCGAATATGCTGCTAACAATATCATCGGTACTGATAACTCTCACCGTCCCTCACGTCATGACTTCCAGCCTGAAATACGGCGCTTTAATTCTGATTGGATTTTGCCTCATAACTATCATTCTATCGACCTACGCAGTTATGCCCAAATTACCAATTTTCACTAAAAAGGGTGGTCCGGTTGATATTAAAAATCCTGGATTCAATTTTTTATTTTTTGGCGATTTTATTAAAATGGATTATTCCAGTTTTGAATCTGAAATGGAAACTATTTTAAATGATTCGTCAAAGACCTATCAAGCAATGACTAAAGAAATTTATACTCTGGGTCATTTTCTGGCGGCTAAGAAATACAAATTTATTCGACTGGCCTATACCGCTTTTATAGTTGGTATTTTCACCAGCGTAGTAGTAACTCTGTTTACCAGTCGGGTCTAAATATATTATTCGCGTCGGATTTATTTGATTAATATCCGCAATGTCAACATGTGATCGGGTTGTGATTGGCACTGCATTCCAATTACCACATCCATTCCCCTGGTAACTTTACTAACTATGGTAAAACCGCATACCTAAAAAAATCTCACGGTTTGGTTCCCAGGGACAATTTCACAATTATATCAGATTCAAAAATATGTCTGCCAGTCGATTCCACATTTACCTGATTAGTCATAGTCAATGCGACCGTCTCAGCAGGAATTGGCCGGTATTTCTTCAATGACCCGATTAATACAGGGTTGATCAAACCCATAAGAATTTCCCCGATATTTTCTCCAAATCTGACTTCGGATCGAGACCCTGTCAACAATGATGGGCGGTATATCAAAACCAGATTATAACCAAGTTTGGAAATGGCCGACTCAATCTCACCCTTTACCCGGTTGTAGAATATCCGTGAGTTGTGATTTGCTCCCATGGAGCTGATTAATGAAAATGAATGGGCTCCGGCTGCCAAAGCCTTTTCAGCAATCGCAAGAGGATATGAAAAATCCACTTTTCTGAATGCCGCGCGAGAACCCGCTTTGGCAATAGTAGTGCCCAAACAACAAAAAACATCATGGGCATCAAATAAATCAGCTTCGTTAGATAATCGATCAAAATCAATTTGTATGGTGTGCAGTTTCGGGTTTTTATGGGGAATCGGACTTCTAGTCAGGGCGGTTACCCGCTCATAGTGATCATCCTTCAGCAAATTTCGTAAACAATATCCGCCGGTCAGACCGGTGGCACCCACTATCAAAGCTGTTTTGTTCTCACTCATCAATTTTCCTGTTCATTATCTATATGGCTGACAACCATTTCAATTGGCTGCTTGTCAAATGTTTATAATATTAATTCGTGAGGCAATAAAATGAAACAAGAAACAAAATGGATTGCAAAATGGATTTTAAGCTGGTTAACTCCATTTATATTGATGACTTTAGCTTTCGCGCCTTTTCTGCTCGCTTAATTCTTGTTCAGATCCTTTTTAAAAACCCGATAGCGCTTATACACTTTTCCGCCCGCCCGTTCCATCTCCGCTCGTACTTTTGTATTCGTCTCCAGTTCCAGATGACTGTCAATGTGCTTAAAACCATATTGCTGTACTGATTTATACATTGCTGTCCCCATAAAAACATCTAACCCCCTGCCCCGAAATTCCTCTCTGACCGCTCCCAGCAGCAAATCCAGTTGCGGAGCGGATTTCGCAGCTCGCAAAATGTGAAACAATCCAAAGGGAAACAGTCGTCCCCTGGCTTTGCGGATCCCTGGATTCAGATTGGGAATCCCTAAAACAAACGCCACAAGCTGCCGATTGAATTCCACTGCCTTGACGAAACGAGGGTCCAGTAATGGTAAAAATCGCTTGGCCATCGATTGCATTTCTGAGCGGGAAAGCGGAATATAGCCATCCAAGCTTTGATAGGTCTCATTCATCAATTCCATAACCGGAAAAATGAAGGGTTTCAATTCTTTTCGAGTTGTGAATTCCAATAATTTAAAATCTTTTCGTCGTGCAATCCGTTGAAATATCTTCTCATAGAAAACGGGAATTTCAACCGGTATTTGATAGGCCACATAATCAACATGCTTTTCATAACCCAAACTGACCAAAAACTCGGGTAAATATTCATAGTTATAATAAGTTGACAGAGTCGGCTCATTTTCAAAACCTTCGATTATAAAGCCCTCCGGGTCCAAGTTAGAAAATCCTTTTGGTCCGATGATCCCCTGCATTCCATATTCACGAGCCCAATTCTCCACCCGATTCAGTAATGCGCTGGCAATAGCCTGGTCGTTATAACAATCCAGATTGGCAAAACGGGCAATTTTTTCCTTATGCAATGCGTTAATCCGATGGCTGATTATACCCACTATCCGTCCCACCGGTCTGCCACCCTGAACAGCCAGGAGCTTGATTGTCTCGCAACCCTGGGCATGATGGTTTTTTGAAAAATCAAAATATTTCCAATCATCCTGATAAATTGGCGGAACCCAATTTTTATGCCCTCGATGTATTTTGGCTGGTAAATAGATAAATTCTTTTAATTCCCGCCGGGTGACTACTGGTCGTAATTCCATTATTGTGTAATTAGGTTAGGTTGTTGTTTTTCAATCGAAGTGCTGAATGCTTGGTCATGGGGATATTAACGCTGACAATAATTTCATAAAATAATAATCCATTTTAGAGTGTCGTTCAATTATTTCACTATCAAAACTTGCGAAAAGTAACTATACACTATAACTTGAATCAAAACAAGATTCATAAATGACGTCCCTGCCAGTGATTAGTTCCCCCACTAATCATCCCGCCCGGTGGGGGCGTCTATTTTTCCTGTGATTCATTTTTACTGATCCACTGCAAATATTCATTTTTCGCATTATCGAGATATTGAATCAGTTTCATTCGTTGATTAATAATCTTAAATATGATAGCTCGCTTCCGATAGAATATATTAAGAAATTGCCAGTGTTGGCGATACCGGCCAGCATGCTTAAGATATTTAAGTACAAAATTGCCGCTGGGAATCAAGGTAAGACTGTATCCAATTGTTAGCCAGGTATTTTTGCTGATGAGTGCCATAGCGGTAATTAAAATACCGTAGTAAATTATATAGACTGCAGCGCCTGTTATTAGCTTCATCGGTGCATACCATTCTTTGGCCGATATATACTTGTTGGTGTACCAGCGTGGAACCTGATAGGGTAGATAATTATTAATTAAACCATATATATAAATCGGAAACCCGAATACCAAATATAAAAAAGCAAAAATCCGTTGTCTCAAATTTCGATCGCGCGCCACCGGAGATAAAAACTCATCGCTCAGATTTAGTCTTTTTAAATTCTCTAAATATCCGTTCAATAATTTTTTAAAATTTTCAACCCGCTCTGGCTGATGCTCATAAAACCACTCGACGGCATTAATTAAACCTTTCGTTACCGAAAATTCATCATTTTTATCACGGATTTCATACCCTTGGTCAACAATCAGCTCACTTTTATAGATGGATTCCAAATTCTCAACTATATTAATCAGTTCGTTTTCTTTCAAAGAAGTCGTCAATTTTTTTAACGCTGTTTCGATTAGATTGGTGACCTGATGAATTGCCTCAACTTCATCACTCTGATAAAGATCGGCATAATCCGATAGGGTGATTGGCTGACCGAAACGGATATAAACATCACTGCGAAAACGAACGACATCGGAATAATTTATTCCAACCGGAATAATGCTAATTGTATTTTGGAATTCAGCACGAGCAGCCGCTCCAAATCCAATTCGTGCCGCTCCGGTTTTTATGGGACTCAAAATCCGATCTACCAGTGATATCCCTTCCGGAAAGATCAGAATGCATTTACCCTGGTCCAAAATCCGGTAGCACTGCTCAAAAACTTCAACATTTTTATGCATGTCATCAGGATTATCCTGGCGACGGTATACGGGAATAATTTTTAACCGATTCAGGAAGGAGTTGACCAGTGGTCGACCAAATAAGGTGCTTTTTGCCAAAAAATGCAGATTTCGGGTACAGGCAAATCCAATCAATAGTGGATCCATCATGGTATTGGGATGATTTGCCGCAAAAATAACCGGCCCAGATTTTGGTAAATATCTCTTATTCTTTATTATTACCCGGCGGTAAAACAGTTTTACAGCCTGAAAGGCTATAAATTTTGCAATGCGGTATAGCATACCTTAATTAAAACAAAATATTGCTTTAACCTGGTAATTTTTCGGGGGAAAACAGATTTTCCTCCATTATTTTAATTTCATCGATACCGGATATGACAATTTTGGGATCCGCTTTTAATGCATCGGCGTCTATTTTCCCCTCATATTCAAGATTGGTAAGAATATATTTCATACAATTTATCCGGGCAGCTTTTTTATTGTCTGATCGAATTATGGTCCAGGGTGTGATAGTACGGTTGGTTTCGGTTATCATTTGGAATTTTCGCATGGAATACTGGTCCCATAAATCCTGCGCCATTTTATCCACCGGTGAAATTTTATATTGTTTGAGCGGATTAGTTTCCCGGGAATTGAAACGTTTGAATTGGCTTTTTTTAGAAACAGAATAATATAATTTGATCAAGATGATACCGTCTTTGACTAATAACTGCTCAAAAAGTGGAACATATTTTAAAAAACGTTTATTCTGTTCATCGGTGCAAAAACCCATTACCGGTTCAACCATAGCACGATTATACCAGCTGCGATCAAACAATACAATTTCGCCAGCCGCCGGTAGCTGGGCAACATAACGCTGGAAATACCATTGTGTTTGCTCACGGTCACTAGGTTTGGAAAGCGCCGCTATCCGGGCATTTCGAGGGTTCATATGTTCGATCATCCGCTTGATCGTGCCACCTTTTCCGGCCGCATCGCGTCCTTCAAACAGCATTACAATCCGTTGCCCTTGAGCCTTGACATGATTCTGAAGCTTGAGCATTTCAAGTTGTAATATTTTCAACTCGCGTTCATATTCAATCCGATGCTCCGCCACCCATACCGCCACCCGACCCGGTTTTTCTTTCTTATTTAGATTCTCCAATGCGCTACCTTCGGAGATGGCTGAGCTTGATAAACCGGATAACTTGGCATCTGCGGGTTTTTCTTTGGTTGCGGGACCCGGTAGTTTTTTACTGATTGGGGACGTCTTTTTAGTGACTCTGGTCATTGGATTGGTTCTCCCAGCTGAAATTCAAAAAATTGACTTTAATAATACTCTCAATTAGGCTATTAATTATTAATTCAATCAAGCAATATACTTACCATATTTCTGTTTTTGTTTCTTCATTCTTTTTAATTCTTCACTGGCCGGAATAACTATCTTCGGATCAATATCCATATCTATAATTTTACTGCGTCCCCGATATCTGATCGAATTCAGAATTACCTTCATGGTTTCCAGGCGTGCCCGGTGTTTACTATCTGATCGAATTAAAATCCAGGGCGCTAATTTGGTAGAGGTTTTCTTCAGCATTTTATATTTTTTTTGGGTGAATTCATCCCACATTGACTGGGCCTGTCGATCCACTTCGCTTAGTTTCCACTGGCGCAGCGGGTCATTGGTGCGGCGATTGAATCGCTTAGCCTGCTCGGTTTTCGAGACGGAAAAATACAGTTTAAGCATTACGGTTTTTCCATCTTCCAGGAAATTTTCCTCGTAGCTGTTAACATTTTTTAAAAATTTGTTGTATTGCTTCTGATTACAAAACCCCAATACCGGTTCCACCATTGCTCGGTTATACCAGGTACGATCAAATAGTACAATTTCACCGGCATGGGGAAAATGTTCGATATAGCGCTTCATGTGCAACTCAGTTTTCTGGTCAGAAGTCGGTTTACCCAATGCCACTACCCGATAACGTTTTTCATTCATGTAGCGGGTAATGCGGCGAATTGTACCGCCTTTTCCTGAAGCATCCCGGCCATCAAATAAAATAATTAATTTTTTCCCGGTGACTTCCAGGTGTCTTTGGAGCTTTATCAATTCGGATTGATAAGGTTTTAATTCATTGGTTTTATGGTGATTCTTTAGAATCTTATTAACATTCTTATCATTCAGATCTGCTTGGGTCAATATTTCTTTCTGATCCAACTCAACCTCCGAATTTGTAATTATTTGGCATATCGCTGAATAGAATCAGCTTGATAATTCACAGAATCTACAAAATTTATCGCTACTCAATCAGCTCAATCATTTTTACAGCACCGTCACATTCAATTTTTACTTAGAGTAGTAATTAGCGATCATTTTCATTTTAACAAAATCATTTTGCGAGTTGCACTGAAACCGTCCCCCTTAAAT